>CAVCCE010000048.1:0-8171 GCA_963600555.1 Duodenibacillus sp. | reverse complement strand
CATGCCTACAGAAGAAATCTTTACCGATCCTCATTGTGATAAGGTAAATGGGATTGCGTATGCTTCTAAACCATTGATCATTAATGGAAAGCTTGTGAAGGATTTCTGGATCAAGTTTAAAGATGGTAGAGCTATTGATTGTGGTGCAAGTGAAAACGTTGAGTTTTTAAAGAGAGCACTTTATCGTGATGAAAGAACAAGGAGACTTGGTGAAGTAGCGTTAGTTTCTAAACAATCACCAATCAATCAGATGCAAAGATTGTTCTATAATGGATTGATTGATGAAAATGCCGCAAGTCATCTTGCTTTTGGTAGTAGCTTTCCAACAAATGTGAAAGATGGAATCAAAATGAGTGAAGATGAGTTGATCCAACATGGTGTCAATGTTGCTTGTAGCCATAATGATTTTATGGTTGGTACAGAACATTATCATGTTGAAGGTATCACAAAAGATGGTGAAGTAGTTGTCATCATGGATGATGGTGACTTTGTAATCTAGGGGAATGAAATGAATATTTCAAATGAAGATTTTTTAACGGATATTCCAAGTGTAGATGATCTATCAACAAAGATCGTTTCATATAGAAAACAATGTGAGATCATTGATCAATGGTTAGTGAAAAGATTGGATACTGTATTACCAATGATCATGGAAAGAGAAGGAATCGATACATGGATCATTTGTAATAATGAACACAATGAAGATCCTGTATTTCGAACATTATCACCTGCATTGATGATGAGTGCTAGAAGATTGACGATATTGATCATGCATAGAAATGATGATGGTATCGTAGAAAGATATTCTTTAACACATCCTGTTCCTGATATTGCTCATTTATACACACCTTGTTGGCTAAATCCAAAAGATGCAGTATGGGGAAATGACAAATATTTCCTGGAAAATAAGAAAGGTGTAAAAGTTTCAAATGTTCCAGAAACACAATGGGAATGTCTTGGCAGAGTAATCCATGAATTACATCCTACAAAGATTGGATTGGATTATTCTGAATATGATGCATATGCAGATGGCTTGTCTCATAGTTTATATTTGAAAATCATGGATTCTCTGTATGAGGAAGATAAGAAAAAGATCGTTTCTGCAGAACCTTTGTGCATTGGATGGCTAGAAACAAGAATCGAAGAAGAAATGGATGCATACAATGGAATCGTTCAGATTGCACATGCATTGATCAAAGAGGCATATTCTTCTAGAGTCATTCATCCTGGAATCACAACAAATGATGATGTGCGTTTCTGGATGATGGAAAAAGCTCGCTCATTAGGATTGGAACCGTGGTTTGATTTTGAAACTTCTATTATTCGAAAAGATGAAGAAGTAGAAGATGAATCTATCATTAAACCAGGTGATGTATTACATTGTGATATTGGTTTTCGATATCTTGGACTATGTACAGATACACAAGAAATGGCATATATCTTGAAGAATGATGAAGTGGATGCACCAGAAGAATTGAAACTAGCAATGCGTACAGTAAATCGTTTGCAAGATATTACATTAGATGCATTTGAAGTTGGTAAAACAGGAAATGAGATCCTAAAAGAAGCTAGAGAAAAAGCTGTTCAACAAGGTATTGAACCTTGCATCTATTCACATCCATTAGGATTTGATGGACATGCTGCAGGTCCTACGATTGGCTTGTGGGATAAACAACAAGGCGTAGAACATGAAGGAGATTATGTCATTCATGATAATACTTGTTATTCATTAGAATTAAACGCTACAGTTGAATTCTTTGGGAAAAAACAAATATTTTCTATGGAATCTGATATCATGATTAGAGAAGGAAAAAAATACTTCCTAGCAGGAAGACAAGAACATTTTCATTTAGTGAAATAAAGGAGAACAAGAAAATGAAAGAAATCGTAACAAAGAATGCACCCGCTGCTATTGGACCTTACGCACAAGGTTATGTCGTAAAAGACTTTGTATTTACTTCAGGTCAATTAGGTGTAGATCCTACAACTGGTGAAGCACCAGTTGGGATTGCAGCACAAGCAGAAAATTCTTGTAAGAATGTTATCGCAATCTTAAAAGAAGCTGGAAGTGATGCTACAAAGGTCATCAAGACAACTTGCTTCTTAGCAGATATGGGTGACTTTGCAGAATTCAATGAAGTATACGCAAAATACTTTACAGAAAAGCCAGCTAGAAGTTGCGTTGCGGTAAAGACTTTACCAAAAGGACTTCTTTGTGAAATTGAAGCTGTTGCGGAATTATAAGCAAAATGGACAAGTTACACTTTGATGAAGGTGTAACTTGTTTTTAATTTCACAACTAGTAAACTAAGGATATACAAAGGAGTGTTTAATTAAATGGCAAACAAAATTTCATTAAATCCTACATCTTATCATGGTGCAGGTGCAATCTCAGAGATTGCTACAGAAATCAAAGGACATGGCTTCAAAAAAGCTTTTGTAGCGAGTGATCCTGATTTAGTTAAGTTCGGCGTTACAGGAAAGGTTACAGATATTCTAGACAAGGAAAATATTCCTTGGGAACTTTACAGCAATATCAAACCTAATCCAACGATTGAAAATGTTAAGACAGGTGTTGAAGCATTCAAGAATAGTGGAGCTGATGTTATCGTAGCTATTGGTGGTGGATCTAGTATGGATACATCTAAGGCTATTGGTATTATTATCACTAACCCTGAATTTGAAGATGTACGTTCTCTAGAAGGCGTAGCTCCAACAAAGAACCCATGTGTTCCTATCATCGCAGTTCCTACAACTGCTGGTACAGCTGCTGAAGTAACGATCAACTACGTTATTACAGATGTTGAAAAGAAGAGAAAGTTCGTATGTGTTGATACACATGATATGCCTATCGTTGCTGTAGTAGATCCAGAAATGATGTCTTCTATGCCTAAGGGACTAACAGCTGCTACAGGTATGGATGCATTGACACACGCAATCGAAGGTTACACAACTAAGGCTGCTTGGGAAATGACAGATATGTTCCATCTTGAAGCTATTCGTTTGATTTCTAAGTACTTAAGAAGTGCAGTCAACAATGAAAAAGAAGGCAGAGAAGGTATGGCTTTAGGTCA
The DNA here is from genome assembly GCA_963600555.1 of Duodenibacillus sp. GTDB lineage: Bacteria > Bacillota_I > Bacilli_A > Erysipelotrichales > Erysipelotrichaceae > Bulleidia. Next base: position 5,097 of record CAVCCE010000048.1, on the reverse strand, counting down.
ATACATCGCTGGTATGGGATTCTCTAACGTAGGTCTAGGTATCGACCACGCTATGGCTCATACATTGAGTGCTTACTATGACACACCACATGGTGTAGCTTGTGCTTCTTTACTTCCAATCTCAATGGAATTCAACAGAGATTATACAGGTGAAAAGTATAGAGAAATCGCTCGTGCAATGGGTGTTGAAGGTGTTGATTCTATGAGCCAAGAAGAATATAGAGATGCAGCTATCAACGCAGTTAAGAAGCTATCTGCTGATGTAGGTATCAATCCTAAGAATGATAGAATCAAGGAAGAAGACCTTGAACAATTATCTATCGATGCATTGAATGATGCTTGTTATCCTGGTAACCCAAGAGAAGCTACAAAGGAACAAGTATTAGAAATGTTCCGTCAATTAATGTAATTGAACTGGACCCACTTGTGTGGGTCTTTTCTTTATGTAAATTCTTTCATAAATAAAATGAAAAATATATCAAAAATCATTGACATGCTTTTTCATGATGCTTTATCATTATTCCTATAAAGCATTGAGAGGAAGAGTAAATAGCTTATGAATGTTAGAGAGCTTCTTATGTTGGTGAAAAAGAAGTCATATCGTATCTATTGAAACACATCCTTTAGCTGAGATCCTGAAATGATAGTAGGGATCTACGTAAGCACACGTTACGTGTAGGAGTGTAGATACACTTCATGAGGTTATTATCGTGAGGTAATAGCGAAGTCAGGTGGAACCACGTCAAGGACGTCCCGATATGGGATGTCCTTTTTTGTTTAGAGGGAGAATAGTATGGCTGAAATTAGAATACCACAGGGAATGAGAGATCTGATTGAATCTGAATGTAGTAAGAAGAGAAGAGCACAAGAAATCATAGAAAGTGTATTTCAATCATTTGGATATCATCAGATCATGACACCTATGATTGAATACTTTGATACATATAAACAAGCATTTATGAATGCTGATGCAACAGAGATGTATAAGTTCTTTGATCACGATGGAGAGATCCTTTCTTTAAGAGAAGATATGACAGTACCTATCTGTAGAGTGTGTGCTTCTAAGTTTTCGACTTCAAATCCTCCATTTCGTTTCTTCTATACTTCAGATGTATTTAAAGTAAGACATGTATTTGCGGGGAAAAGAGGAGAAGTTACAGATTGTGGTGTTGAATGTATTGGATTAGATGAATCTAGTGATATTGAAATCTTATATATGGCTATTTGTGTAATGGAACGATTACAGTTTCAAAAGTATCAATTAGAGATAGGTGATACAAGATTTTTCCAATGTGCGTGTGATGCATTAAATCTAACAAATGAAGAGAAGACAAAACTAGCTGATCTGATTGATCGTAAATCTATTGTAGATTTAAATGAATATGTACAAGAATTGTCATTAGAAGAAAAAGAAAAAAAGTTCTTCTTAAATCTTCCATTCTTAAATGGTGTTGATATCTTTACAAAAGCGAAAGATATCTGTTTTACAGATGAGATGAAAAAAGAAGTAGGAAGAATGAATGAACTTTATGAAAAGTTCAAGGAACTAGGAATAGAAAAGAATATTTCATTTGATCTAGGTAAGATTCCTCATTTGGATTATTACACAGGAATCATCTTTGAAGGATATATTCAAGAAAGTGGAACATCTATCCTATCTGGTGGTAGATATGATAATTTGATGGAAAAGTTTGGTAGAAAATTACCTGCGTGTGGATTCTCAATCAAGTTGGACTATATCTTAGATGCATTGGATGAAAAGAAAGATACATTAATCAAATTGTATTATCCAAAAGGAAAAGAAGTTGAGGCAATTCAAAAATCAACAGAATTAAGAAAGAATGGAAATGTAGAAATGATTCCTTGGGAAAAGGATATATGGGAGGTTCAACAATGAGTGTTTCAATTGCCCTAACGAAAGGTAGATTAGAGAAGAAAACGATAGAGATGTTGGAAACTTGTGGATATGGTGTAGAGAATGTAATCAATAAAGGACGTGCGTTGGTTCTACAGGATACAAAGAAGGATGTTTCTTACTTCTTAGCCAAACCTAACGATGTGATTACGTATGTTGAACATGGTATTGCAGATATTGGTATCGTAGGGAAAGATACGTTGATGGAAAAAGAATCTGATACTTATGAGCTATTAGATCTTCAAACAGGGAAGTGTAAGTTTATCTTAGCTTCCTTAAAAGATAATAATCCATTAGATAAAGTAGGTCATATCAAGATTGGTACAAAGTATCCGAACGTAGCGTCTCAATATTTTCATTCTAGAGGAATGGAAGTGGAAATCATAAAGATCGATGGATCTGTAGAACTAGGGCCGGTATTAGGTTTGTGCGATGGAATCATAGATATCATGGAAACAGGAACGACATTAAAAGAAAATGGACTGGTTGTATATGATACGGTTTGTGATATTAGTGCACGTGTCATTGTGAATAAAGTAAGTTACAAGTTAAAGAATGCGGAAGTCTTAACAGTGATCAATGACTTAAAGAGAGGTATTCAAAATGTTGAGTGAAATTGATAAAAAGAATCAAAAAGAATTGAGAAAATATTTAGATGATAGAAGTCAAGAGATTGATGCTGATATCTTATTGAAAGTAACAAAGATCATTCAAGAAGTTAGAGAAAAGGGAGATGAAGCTTGTTTTGCGTATACAAAACAATTTGATGGTATCGATTTAGATGTATTTAAAGTAAGTGAAGAAGAAATCAACAAGGCAATTCAACAAGTAGATGATTCTTTTAAGGAAGCAATGTTGAAGGCAAAAGAGAATATCGTTTCTTTTCATAAAGCACAGATCCAACAATCTTATATTCAAACAAAACAATATGGAATCTATCTAGGACAACGTGTCATGCCATTAGAAGCAGTAGGAATCTATGTCCCTGGTGGAAGAGCACAATATCCTTCTTCTGTTTTAATGAACGCAATTCCAGCTCATGTTGCTGGGGTCAAAAAAATCGTTATGGTAACGCCACCTAACAAAGAAGGAACGATCAATCCTAACATTGCCTATGCGGCTAAGATAGCTGGAGTTGATGAAATCTATAAGATTGGTGGTGCCCAGGCAATTGCTGCATTAGCGTATGGTACTGAAAGCATTCCTAGTGTTGATAAGATCGTAGGTCCTGGAAATATCTTTGTCGCTGCCGCAAAGAAGCTTGTTTATGGAAAGGTTGCAATCGATATGATCGCAGGTCCTTCAGAAATATTGGTCGTTGCGGATGATGGTGCTAAAGCGGAATATGTTGCGGCAGATCTTCTCTCACAAGCAGAGCATGATCCTATGGCATCAGCAATCCTTCTAACGAATTCTTCTAGACTATTAGAAGAAGTAAATGAAGAATTAAAGAAACAATCATCTGTATTACCAAAAAGAGAAATCGTAGAAGCATCTTTAAAGAATTATGGAAAATCCATTCTTTGTGAATCTATTGCAGAATGTATTTCATTCGCAAATGATATCGCACCAGAGCACTTAGAACTTTGTGTAGATGATCCTATGAAGTATTTAGATCTAGTAAAGAATGCTGGAAGTGTATTCTTAGGATATAACACATGTGAATCAATTGGTGATTACTTTGGTGGAACAAACCATGTTTTACCTACAAGTGGAACAGCACGTTTCTCTAGTGCACTAGGAGTAGATGCATTTATTAAGAAGACATCTTTCTTGCATTACACAAAAGAAGCATTAGAAGAATATGGTAAGTATATTGAAATCATGGCAGAAGAAGAACAGCTACAAGCACATGCGAATGCTGTGAAAGTGAGAATTGAAGATGGAAAAGAAGATTGAATCTTATACGACACATGTTCAATCAGGAATCTTATTAAATGCGAATGAAGGTAGTAATAATCTAGATACAAAAATCATAGAAGAAATCAAAGAAGCTATGAATGATATCGCATTTAATAGATATCCTGATAATGATCAAACAGAATTATTAGAAGCATACGGAAAAGTAATTGGTGTTAAAAAAGTGAATCTTTTAGCTGGAAATGGTTCTGATCAGATGTTGGGATTGTTGATTGGGACATTCTTATCAAAAGGAAAGAAGTTATATACATTTGATCCTGATTTTTCTATGTATGACTATTACGCTAGTTGTTATGAAGCGGATGTAAAGAAATATCCATTGAATGATGATGGTACATTAGATGTAGATGGATTTATAGAGAATGGAAAAGATGCATCTTTGGTTATGTTTTCTAGACCAAATAATCCATCAGGTTATTGCCTGAGCCAAGAAGAAATCAAAAAAGTATTAAATGGATTTCAAGATATTCCTGTTGTTGTAGATGAGGCATATATTGAGTTTGCGAAAGAAGATAGCGCAATTCAATTATTAAATGAATATAACAATTTGTATGTTACTAGGACACTTTCTAAGGCATATGGAGTGGCTGGTATTCGTGTAGGGTTCTTAATAAGCAATGAAGAAAATATGAAAGTAATGAAGAGTGGAAGTGTTGCGTATGCTTTGAATAGCGTAACAATGAAGATTGGAACGATCATATTAAAATACGCTGATACTTTTCAAAAACAAGCTAAGATCATTTCTCAAAAAAGAGATGCAATGTATGAACAAGTAAAGAATCTAAACAAGATTACTTTCTATCCTTCACAAGGTAATTTCTTACATGGAAAAACAGACAATAAAGAAAAATTATTAAAAATGTTTGAAGAGAAGAACATTGTGATTCGTAACTATAAGGATGATACATTCCGTGTTACGATTGGTAATGATAATGAGAATCAAGCAGTTTTAAAAGTACTAAAAAAGTATGAGGAGGAATCATGAGAACATCTACAGTAAATAGAAAGACAAATGAAACAGATATTCAATTGATGATTGATCTAGATGGAACAGGAAATACAAGTGTAGATACAGGAATAGGATTCTTTGATCATATGTTGAATCTATTTGGGTTTCATGGTGGATTTGATTTGAATGTTCTAGCTAAAGGTGATCTAGATGTAGATGATCATCATACGATCGAAGATATAGGAATCACTTTCGCCCAAGCTTTCAAACAAGCAATTGGAGACAAAAACGGGATTGCGAGATATGGTAGCTT
>CAVCCE010000047.1:0-8193 GCA_963600555.1 Duodenibacillus sp. | reverse complement strand
ACCGCTGACCCTCTGCTTGTAAGGCAGATGCTCTCCCAACTGAGCTAAACCTCCATGTTGTTTTTTGTAACACCTCTTAACTGAAGTGCTTAAATAATATAACATGGCACTTCTATTTTCGCAACACTTTTTTTCATTTTTTTGAATCTTTTTTTATTTTCTTTATTCAAAGCCTGATAATTAAGCCATTTTTGAATGCTTTTTTCTTTTATAAAAAATGAGCGTATAATTGTTTACGGTGATGTTTTATGTATAGAAATACTTGGGTAGAAGTAAATTTAGATGCTATTTATGATAACGTCAAAAAAACAAAAGAAATCTGTAATAAGAAATATATTGCGGTCGTAAAAGCCAATGCTTATGGAAATGGTGATCTACAAGTAGCTAAGACTTGTCTAGAAGCTGGTGCTGATATGTTAGCTGTATCCTCTTTAGATGAAGCTATGATATTAAGAAACAAAGGATATGATGGTGATTTGTTTATCTTAGGTGCTACAAATCCTGATGATATTGATACGATGATCCAACATCATATCGCTACAGCAGCATTCTCTAAAGAATGGATCAATCAAATCACTTCAAAAAAATGTAATGGTTTAATGGTCCATCTAGCTATAGATACTGGAATGAATCGCTTAGGTTTCAAAGACAAAGAAGAATGTAAGCATTCTCTTAAACAATTATTAGATGCGGGATGTAATGTAGAAGGTATCTTCACACATTTCTATTGTTCCTCTGAAATAGATCACATCAAGACAAACAAACAATTCGAAAGATTCAAAGAATTTGTTTCTTATCTTGAACATCCATTCAAATGGATCCATTGCGACAATAGTGATGCAACGATATTCTTTAAAGATGATATATCCAATGCATGTCGAGTTGGTATCTCATTATATGGTCTATCTCCATTCACAAATGAATTAAAACCATCTATCTCTTTATATACAGAAGTATTCATGACGAAAACGATCCATAATGGTGAAACTGTCGGTTACGGAGCATTACATACTGCTAAGGAAGATGAAATCATTGGTACATGTCCAATTGGATACGCAGATGGATTTATTCGTAAAAACAAAGGTAGAAAAGTATATGTTGATGGCATGTATGCTGAAGTAGTTGGTAATGTATGTATGGATCAAATGATGATTCGTTTACCTCATGATGTACCATCAGGCACAAAAGTAGAAATCTTTGGAGAGCATATTGATATTGAAGATATGGCAAATGAACTAGAAACGATATCTTATGAAATCATGTGTTTGATCAGTGAACGTGTTACAAGACGTTACATTAGACATAACAAGATACAAGAAGAATCTAACTTAAGATTAGAACATAGTGAACTCAAAAAGTGACTTATTAGTCACTTTTTTAATGTTATGAATACGATTTCTGGATCATTATACAATCTAGGAATATATGGATTACCACTCGCCAATCCTCTAGAGATAACTAAAAACTTACGATTCAATCTATGGATGCCTTCATAATACTTAGGAAAGAACCCTTGTTGAGGTGCGTATATTCCCTTCTTTAAGAACGGTATTCTCCATTGCCCTCCATGTACATGTCCACTGATAATCAAGTTACAATGAATCTGTTTATAGAAATCAATATAGTCAGGTCTATGAGAAATCAATACTTTGTAATTATCTGTTTGATACATCTCATCTAGTTCTTTAGGTTCTATGATAGGTTTTCTACCATGATCGCTCATTCCACAGATTTCTATGCTTGTATTCCTTTTTCGGAATACTTCTGTTGCATCCTCCAATACATGAACGCCCATCTCTTTCAATTGATTTCTTAATTCATTGATTTCTTTAAGATAATTATCATGATTTCCAGAAGTAAAATAAACAGGATATTTTTTGAGAGCTTCAATCAATTCAAAAGAAATAGAATAATCTCTATCAACATCAAATAGATCACCAGGAATGATAATCAAATCTGGTTTCATCTTTTCTATGATCTTAGTAATTCTATCTTGTTTCTCTCCGTATCTTCTACAATGTAAATCAGCTAATACACAAATATTGATTTCATCTTCTACTTTATCTGTATGAATGATATAGTTTGTCACATTCATCTTATGATATTGAAGACCACACATCATAAATGTTCCAGTAGTTAATAATGATCCTTTTATCCATTTATTCATACAACTCTCCATAATCATGTATTACATATCTTCTTTCAACATTCTTATATAATTTATGATTCGCATAGATTACATACACGATATCATCTTCTCTTTGTTCTATTTTTTCTACCACACCATACAATGTAACATCATTCACAACAAACGCTACTGTATGTCCTACACGTATTCTTTCCATACCATTATCATACAATATTGTATTAGAATATTGATATGACAAAAATATATGTTGGTGAAAATGTTGTATTAAAAGGAAATGTAAGCATTTCTAAGAATTGTTCCATTTGGCATAACGCTGTCATACGTGGAGATAGTGATTCTATCACGATCAAAGAAAATACAAATATCCAAGATCTTGTGATGATCCATACAGGATTTGATCATTGTCCTGTAAAGATCGGAAAGAATGTAACAATTGGGCATAGTGCGATCATTCATGGTTGTACGATTGGTGATGAATGTTTGATTGGAATGGGTTCTATTATCATGAATCACGCAGTGATTGGACATCATTGCATCGTAGGTGCTGGTTCCCTTGTCACAGAGAACAAACAATTTCCAGATAATTCTTTGATCATGGGATCACCTGCAAAATTCATTCGTTCACTAACAGAAGAAGAAATTACTAGCATTTCTACAAATGCACAACTATACATTAATGAAGCTAAGAAAGAGCTAAAAGAAATCGATTATGAAGAAACTATATTTGGTTAGACACGGAGAAACAGTATTCAACGCAAAATACCTCGTACAAGGGAGATGTGATTCCCCCTTAACAATAAAAGGGCATCAACAAGCTCAAGAAATAGGACAATACTTCAAAGAAAATAACATTATATTCGATCATGCATATTGTTCTATGTTGCATCGAACAGAAGAGACATTACAAGAAATCACTTCTATGCCATATGAAAGAAAAGAAGCATTAAATGAAAGATGTTATGGTTCTATGGAAGGAGAAAGTAGAAAGATTGCGGAAGCACTTACTTGGCAACAACGTAGCCAATTATACGAATTATGTGGTGGAGAAGCAGAAGAAGCAGTCATTCAAAGAATGAAAGATTTTATGTTAGAAATCTTAAGTAAAGAAGATCATCAAAGCATCCTTTGTGTATCACACGGAGCCGCAATCGCATACTTCATGCATCACATAGATGTTGATTACAACATCAAACAACTAAAGAACTGTCATGTATTAGAACTAGAATATGACGGTACATATCATTTCATCAATGATCACGCCCCAAAAAATGGTTAGCTCAAAGAAGCTAACCATCTTTCTTTTTTCAATCTAAACAAGAACAACAATCCTCTACAAGATAATTCCACAGCCATAGCGATCCAAACGCCAGCTAATCCTATCGACTTTGATAAGAAATACGCTAACGTAATTCTTACACACCAAATGCTCACTAGATTGATGATGCCAGGAACAAATGTATCCCCTGCACCTCTTAGAGCCCCATTAGCTACAATGCTAGCTGCAAACAAAGGTTCCGCTAATAATTCTATGCGTAATACGCTTTCTCCTAATTGTTGTACTTCTTCAACAGGTGTTAAAAACGAAAATACAAACGGACACAAGAAATACATCAAAGCACCTGTAATCGTCATAATGATCATACCTGTAGCTGTCGTCAACCACGCAAATGATTTCGCTAGATCTTTTCGTTTGGCACCAATTGCTTGACCAACCATCGTAGTAGCTGCACTACTAATGCCATATCCTGGCATATAACAAATAGATTCAGCAGTTACCGCAAAGGAATTAGCAGCTATCGCTACTGTACCAAGTGGCGCAACGATACGTGTTGAAACGACTTGTGCACCTGTAGTCGCACATTGTTCCATAGCCATAGGAACTCCAATACGAACAGCTTCTTTTAAGATATCTTTTTGAACGATCCATTTTCCTTTGATTCCTAAAATAGAAATCGTCTTTTCTTTTACGATTGCGTAATACAAAAGAATGCACATCGATAATAATATTGCTAGTGAAGTACCAAGTTGTGCACCTGTCACACCAAGTCCCGCACCAATCATCGTAAACGAATTTCCAAACAAAGTAATTTGTCTAGCAGGAAAGATCAAGAAATAATTAAAAACGACATCAGCACAACACATGATCGTCGCAACAATAGATGGAACTTTCATATTTCCAGAACACTGTAACATATTCATACACAAGCTATTCATTTGTCTAACAGGAATAAATATCGCAAAAAACAAGAAATAATTACTTGCATCATTCCACAATGAAATATCTGCGCCTAACCATTGTGGTAATACTTGTGATAAGCCAATTCCAATCATTCCAACAAACAAAGATAATACAAAACTACTAAACAAAGATTGTTTGAATATTGATTTTGCTGAATCAGTGTCTCCTGCCCCAACCGCATGCGCTACTTGAACAGAAAAACCTGCAGCGCAAGCCATGATGACTCCACCAAACAACCATGTTGATGAAGATACTAAGCCAATCGATGCACTTGCATTAGCACCAAGTACGCCAACCATTGCCGCATCAATATATTCCATGATGATTTCACTGATCTGCGCTAAGATTCCAGGAAGTGAAAGACGATAAACCAATTCCAGTTTATCTTTTAAGCTCATATTCTGATTTTCTCTGATTTCTTTCGCAAAATCTTTCTTTTCTGCCATGGTCCCTCTTATTTTAATCTAGGTAGATTCCAACGATAACGAATAGCCAAATAGCGAATCAAAACAGTCACTACAAAGCTAATGACCATCGCATACAATTCCCCAACGATTCCAAATCCATATACAAATACCATACTACCAAGAATTGCCGCAACACCATATACTCTTTCTTTCATGATGAGCGGCATCTCTCCAGCTAGCATATCTCTGAAGATTCCTCCACCAATCCCTGTCAAAGTGCCTACAAAGATACACAAGAAATGATTATCTGTATATCCATTTTTAATTGCGGTAAGAGCCCCCATGATAGCGAATATCGCTAAACCAATCGTATCTGTGATATTCAACAAAAGATCTGATACATTTCTATGTTTTTCTAATTGTCCAATATCTTTATATTCCACAAAGAACGTAATCAAAGAAACAATGAATGCACAGAAAACATAAGCAGGATTTGTAAACATAGATGGTGGCGTGATTCCGAGAATCAGATCACGTATGAATCCTCCACCAACTGCTGTCATACATCCAAGTATCACTGCACCAAAAATATCCATCTTCTTTTTCTTCGCAACAACGACTCCACTTACCGCAAATGCAGCACTACCGATCATTTCTAAGATCGTCACAAAATCTGTAAAACTCATCCTATATCCCAACAAGAAAGCAGGTTACCCTGCTTTCTATGCTTCCTTTTCTTTCTTTTCTAAATATTTATTTATAACAAAATATGCTAATAAAGAACTAATCATTCCAATAACAGCACCACCAAGTACATCACTTGGGAAATGCACACCTAGATACAATCTAGAAAATCCAATCAAACAAGATAGTATCCAACAAGGAATCGAATATTTCTTTATTCCTTTTTCTAAACCAAGATACATTCCCAATGTACACGCAAAACTAGCAGATGTATGTCCAGAAGGAAATGAGAAATCTTTTTGTACTTCGATCAATCTCGTTAAATCAGAAAATTGATCATATGGCCTTACACGTGCTACGACATTCTTAATACATACATTGACTAATAACGCATTAAATATCAAAGCTAATGCCATTATGATTCCTATCTTTCTTGTTTTCTTTATCGCAATCAAGATCAAACACAATGCAATCCAAAAAAATCCACCTTGTCCAAACATCGTCATTACTTTCCAAAAAGGTGTCATAAAATCAAAACGTAAATGTGTTTCGATCCATAATAATATCGTATGATCAATACTTGTTATCATATCTATATCCCTTCATTTTTTTACATTCTTACAACTTCAGCGTTTAAATTATAACAAATTTCTAACTTCTTCATTCTATAATTTCAAAACAAGCGTACAATATACCTCAATACGGAGGAAGAAATCATGAAAAAACAATTAGATATGTTAAACGGAAACATTGCTGAACTCATTCTTATATTCTTCTTTCCAATACTTTGTGGTTCTTTATTTCAACAACTTTACAACACAGTAGACGCTATCGTCGTAGGTAATTTTGTAGGAAAAGAAGCATTAGCTGCAGTTGGTGGTTCTACTGGTACGGTCATCAATTTATTAGTTGGATTTGTTACAGGACTAGCTAGTGGTGCAACGGTCGTCATTGCACAATACTATGGAAAACAAGAAGAAGCAGGCGTACAAAAAGGTGTATATTCTTCTATGTTTCTCGCAATCGTATTAGGTGCCATCTTAACGGTTGTAGGAATCATCTTAGCTCCTTGGATCTTAAAGATCTTAAATGTACCAGAAGATATCCTTTCTCTTTCTACGCAATACATGAGGATCTATATGATTGGTATGATACCTTCCCTCATCTATAACAATGGTGCTGGTATCTTAAGAGCAGTTGGTGATTCTAAAAGACCACTTTATTTCTTGATTGCTTCCTGTGTTACGAATATCGTATTAGATATCTTATTTGTTGTAGTATTTCAATGGGGAGTAGCTGGAGTAGCTATCGCAACTACGATAGCTCAAGTCGTTTCTTCTTATTTGACATTACATGTTTTATCAAAGACAACAGAAACATATTCATTCCACCTAAAAAAACTATCTTTTGATAAAGATATCCTGATTCGTATCATTGAAATTGGTTTTCCAGTAGGAATCCAATCTTGTTTATATAGTGTCGCTAATCTTTGTATTCAGTCTAGTATCAATAGTTATGGAACAGATACCGTAGCTGCATGGGCTGCATTTGGAAAGATCGATGCTCTGTTCTGGAATACGTCTGGTGCATTAGGACAAGCAGTATTAACATTCTGTGGCCAAAACTTTGGTGCGGGTCAAGTAGATAGAGTAAAAAAAGGAATCCATGTTGGAATCCTCATCTATATCATCGGGGCCGCAATGATATCTATCGTTTGTTACTTCGGTGGCGATTTGTTATACCACTTATTCACACAAGACGCTACTGTCATTCAGATTGGTCTAGATGTATTACGATTCACATGTCCTCTTTGGGTAACGTTCTGTTTTGTTGAAATATTATCTTCTAGTATTCGTGCATGTGGTGATTCCTTTGTACCTATGATCATTACAGCACTTGGTATTGGAGCATTTAGAATTGGATGGATCATGTTCTATCCTTCTAATACATTATTTGATACGATCATCTGTTACCCTATTTCCTGGGTCATGACAAGTATCTTATTTATTCTTTATTACCTACAAGGTGGATGGTTAAAGAAAAGTCTAAAACAAAGAGAGAAGATCTTACAATCAAAGTAAAGATCTTCTCTTTTTTAAGCTAAAACATTAAATAACATAATTACTACACCTAATATCACAAGTATGATACCTGTAGCTCTATTTAATGTTTTTGGAGTAGCCTTATTCGCAAATACTGCCGCAATTCTTGCCCACAATAAAGTAAATACAATGCATAAGATCCAAATCAACGGATCAGGCATGCCACCAATCATAAAGTGAGATACAGCACCCGTTAAAGCAGTAAATGTCATGATAAATACACTTGTTCCTACTGCTGTCTTTAATTCATAACCTAATACACTTGTCAGGATCAATAACATCATCATTCCTCCACCAGCACCAATAAATCCACAAATGAATCCAATAATAACTCCACAGATAATTGATTGAATGATTCGTTTCTTTTCAGAGATATTGTTCATTGCTTCTTTTGTTGTCATAACTGGTCTAACAATAAATTTGATACCTAACAAGAATGTCATGAATACAGAGAAATTCCCCATTGTAGTAGATGGAACAAGTGAAGAAATATAACTTCCTACTACCGTAAAACAAAGAACACTAATCATCATGATGATTCCATGTTTGATATCTAAATTATCATTCTTCCCATATGTGTATGCAGATATCGCACTCGCTAATACATCTGAA
>CAVCCE010000046.1:0-8272 GCA_963600555.1 Duodenibacillus sp. | reverse complement strand
AAAATTATTAAAAAATTGGTGCTTGGGTAAAGTTTGGGTGTCCTTTTGACGCAATTGAATAAAAAAGAATGATATTTCTATCACTCTTTTATGCCGCAGAACCCTCTGAACTATCTTCTTTATCTGGAGGTGTTCGCCCATCAAAATCACCCATATCAGGTTTTTCACCATTCATATCACTATTGTCTGGTGGTTGTTGTCCATCCATTTCAGAATTATTTGGATCAAAAGAATCATCATTTGGTCCACCCATTCCTCCACCATTCATTCCACTATTGCCATATGTATTACTTGTACTTTCTAATGTATATGTATAGGTATCATCATTCACTTGGATCGTTACGACATCACCTATTTCCATAGAAGGACTAGATACTAGGATAGAATTAAACTGTTTTGATATTGTAGTATCGTATAAAACTTCATCATTGACTAATATTTTTAATGTAGATCCTTCAAAGTAAGAAGAAGTCATATTATAAAGAAGACTTACCTGACTACTACCATCTTCATTAAAACCTTCTGCCATAGAGGATTGACCAATCATCAAAATATCTCCTCCACTTATATAAGCTGCAGTTTCATAGTCAAATGCTGCATCTCCTCCACTTACAGGTCCTTCCACAAATATCGTTCCACCTGTAATATAAACATCTCCATTGGAATCTATTCCATCACCTTCACTATTCAAATATATCGTTCCACCATTGATCTTCAATGTTGAACTATCATCTTCTTTGCTTGCAGCATTGATACAATCATCCTGTGAATGAATTGAAATATTTCCATCATTGATCGTTATTACAGATGCTTCAAGTCCTTCATAAGAATTTGTAATATTGATTTCACCACCATCAATGATCAAATCATGATATGCAGTTATCGCATCATCACTTGTACTTATGTTGAATGTACCTCCAGTAATATAGATATATCCTCTACCTTCTTCTTCATTGTTTGATTTCAATGCATCTTTTGTACTATTGATAGTGAATGTACCATCCTTCACTTTCAAACAATCTTTTCCACAGATTCCTTGAGACACAGAAGTAACATCATATGTTCCATTGATAAAAGTTAATTCATCTTTTGATACGATTGCATGTTTATAGCTAGCATTCACAGTTAATTTTCCTGTTCCATTGAACACAAGATCACACTTAGAGAATATAACTGCATCTACATTATTATCATCCATTAATGTATATGTACTAGAATCACTCAATACATTCTCACTACCATCCTTTAATGTAATCGTACATTTATCACACTCTTTAATATAGATTGCCGCAAAATCGTCACTATTGATCGTAACTCCATCTAATACCAATTTTACTTTTCCATTACTATTAATAATAACACTTCCATTTAATTCACCACTCAATACATAAGTACCAGAAGTATTGATCGTTATATCTTCATCTCCAGTAATATCAATATATTCTTCATCACTATAAGATTCATCTATATCTTCATTTTCAAAGTATAGTTTATAGTCGTATGTAGTATTCTCACTTCTTTCATAAATGACGCTACTACACCCTGTAAGGAAAAAGGCAATCAGTAATACTGATATCTTTTTAAACATTACAATTCTTCCCTTTCTCCACAGATCATTCCACAACTAACTTCTAAATTACTATTTAATACTCTTATCTCATCAATCATATTTTTGATAGATGTATTCTTCTTTAAAGAAATTCGATACTCTACTCTAAACAAGCTACCTAGATTGATTGTTTTAACATTCAATAATTCATATTCTTTTGTATACTTCTTTAGCACTTCATTAAAAGCCTCATCATAATTCAATGATTCTGGCACTACGATATTTAAGTATTTATCATTCTCATTATTTCCAAAGTTCAATGTTGTTAATACAAACGATACAGCTAATAAAATAACAGTAAATAACGCAGCTACGACTACATATCCCGTTCCACAAATAATACCAATAGCCATTGATAAGAAGATACATGTCAATTCTCTAGCACTACCTTTAACACTTCTAAAACGTATCAGTGAAAAAGAACCAGCTACCGCAATTCCTGCACCCAGATTCCCATTGACCATCATAATAACAACAGACTCAATTGCTGGTATCAAAACTAATGTGAGTGCCAATGACTTTGTATGTGTATTCTTATACATATAAAATAGTGAAACCAAAAAACCTAACATCATACTAACAACAATCGCAATAGAAAATTGCATAACTGTAAATGATCCTGTAAATATTGTCTTAAATAAATCCATATTTTTACCTCTTTATCTCTTTCAAATATGCTGTTCCTACTTTAGAGAAACTACATCTATATATTTTCAATTCATCTAATTTCTTACTTAACCATAACGGTATCGCATCCTTCACTTTGATTTCCATTACTATAGATTCATTCATTGATAAATCATCCTCCATATCATTTAATGAAACATTCTTCACTCTATATTTCATATTAGAATCAAATGTTATTCTTAAAGAAGGATCTTCTTTTCCAACAAAGTATTCTCTATCACAAGAAATCAATATCTTTGGTGTTAACTTTTCATATCTCATTACTAGATTTTTGATTTCATTTCCAATCATTTCATCTTCATAATCACTTCTTGATAAATCATTTAGTACATCATTATAGTTAACTCTTGTTCTACTTTTATATACGACACCATTTAACTTCTTCTTTAACTCAATATAAACATCATCGTTATTTAATGGTGGTTCATAGCTTCTGATTCTAAGTTTTTCTTTAAACTTTGGTTTTTCAATAGAACGTGTAAGCAATCGATAATCATCTGTATCAAAATATACAGATAATACATGAGAACTTACATGGATATCGGTTTTAATGTATTCATTGATTTGTTCCATCAATTTCTTATATTCATCTCTTGTTAGAAGATATTTACTCTCATGTCTAACAAAGTTCTCCATCATTCTTCACTCCTCTTGTTTGTAAAGATTATGTTTGAAACACGTGAATTCCTTGTGAAGAACATCCAAAGATATCCTGAATTAAACATAAAGAAAAGAACCAACTTTCATTGGTTCCTTCTCATTAACTATATTTCTTTTTCTTGATTACAACGATTCCTAACACTGATATAGACACAATCATCAATGAAGTCCATAGGATAACATGAGATTCATCACCTGTATTATGAGGTGTTTGTTTATCAGTATCTGTACTTGTTTGTTCTGTTACGGTCTGTACTATATTTGGTGTAGGTGTAGAAGAGATTTCATTCTTATTTGTTGAATTATCTGTATTTGGCTTTGGATCATTTTGATCCGTTGTAGGTTTGTTATCTTCTATCTGTTTCCATATAGCTTTTAATGTCGTATCAGATGATATATCTTCTATTACTTCACCTGGTTGATAGATCTTATCTGTTTCCTCTACTTTCCAGCCACCAAATTCATAACCATCTTTACTTGGAGCATCCAAAACAAGTGTTTTTCCATCTTCTTCAACATGAATTGTAGAATAATCAATTCCCTCAGATCCTTTTCCACCATCTAAGTCATAGATGACTTTAGGTAATTCTTTCCATTGTGCTACCAATGTAATATCTTCTGTAATACCTTCAATTGTTTTTCCTGGTTGATAGATCGTATCTGTGTCTTTTACTTTCCAACCAGTAAATTCATAGTTTTCTTTTGTTGGAGCATCACTAATCGTTTCATTATTTCCAGGAATCACTTCATCGATCTTACTAGTGTTGTTAGAACTATCCGTTCCTCCATTATAGTCATAGATTACTTCATTTGTAGGAACAAGATGCGCATAGTATGTTGCATTACCGTTGATGTTATAGACCAGTGTATCTGAAGTAGTAACTACATTTCCTTGTGAATCATACCAACCTACAGTTGTATAGTGTCTACCAAGTTCAACTTCTACTCTACTTACTGCTTGTTTCCCATCAACATCATGATTTTCACTACATGTTAGAGGAGGATATGTTGTAGTTTCTGTATCTTTTACTTCCACCCAATTACCATTTTCATCTTGAATCTGGCGAATGAACGTCTGAACTTGTTTTGGACTAAACTTTGCGTAAAGAGCCGTACAATCACCTTTTTCAACTGTATACATATACTTTGTATTAACAGTTAACAAGTTTCCATCAGAATCATACCAACCTTCAAAGTCATATCCCTCATTGGCTGTAGCTTCTACTTCAATCGTTTCATCTGTAGTAGCGTTATATGTTGATGAACCATCTGTTTGTGCAGTACCTTTCACATCAGTATACTTAACACTTCCACCAGATGTACTTGTTTGATATCCATCTGTATATTTTGTTTGAGGAATGATTTGTTGTTCAAACTTCCATTGTGCTACTAATGTTAGACCAGCAGTTTCTTTGTTATAAATATACGTATTATCAGATGATGTATTTGTTACGCTATTACCATCTTCAGAATTATTTGAAGTAAATGTATTTGTACCATTGATTACTTTAAATACTTGTTTTGATTTCGTTGTATCATAATCACACGCAATCTTATGTACTGCATCTAATATAATTGGTTCATTATTAATATCTTTGACTTGCCCATTTTCATCATACAAAGCCCAACCTGTAAATACCCATCCTGTTGAACCTGTCGCAGAGGAAGAAGTATATGGTTCTTTGAACATATACGAACCATCAGAATTTGTTGGTGTAAAGTCATAAATATCTGAACCTTCACTTACTTGGTATGTTCCTCCATTTGCGTCATAGGTAATATATGGACTACGTAAGAATACAAAATGAACATCCAAGGCATAGGTTACATTTGTTAGACCAGAATACGTATAATAAACATTACCATCACTATTAGTTGTTTCAGTCCACTGATCCTTTGTAACAAATATCGTTTCTGTTGTCTTTGTACCATCATTGTTATATTTCTGTTCTGTGATATAAGCACCTGAGAAAGTAACAGTATTTTTATCGTCTTTATTGATCTTAGCTGTTAATACTTGAGAAGAACCATACTTTGTATAAATGTTGATTGGATTTGTATTTGTAATATCTGTAGTAGGTGTATTTGTATAAGTAGAATCTGTAACTGCACCTGAACCATGTTCTGTACTACTTGCGGATAAGTTATTGTAGATTTCAAAGTCGATATTATCAATAAAGTTACCTACTGTATATTTACTATTATTACCAGTATATCCAGTATCTACCGCAACAAATCCAAAGATTGAACTTGTTTGATAGGTAGGGACTGTATATGCATAAGAAAGACTATCAATTTGAGTAGTATTGATATTTCCCCATTCATTCACTACATCAGAAGATGTTGTAGAAATCGCATTACTACCATAGGAATACCATTTGTCATTACTAGATTTGATGATCCAGATCGTAAATGGTTCTGTATATGTAGAATCATACGTCCAACTAAATGGTGTATTATCTTCATTGTTTAAGAAACCACCATTCTCTGCGAACTTCTTTGTATAGATCGTATAAGATTTAGGTTCTTCACCTGTTGTTGGTGTTTGATAACTAGATTGTGTCTTTAACCATTCGACCATTTGTTGCATCTGATCGTTATTTGTTTTATTACCATCCGCTTTACAAGGTGCATTCTCTTGACTTGGTCCAATGACCAAAGCCATCGTATCTTCTCCAAATCTAGCACGATGATCTAATCCCCACAAATACACACTACCAGGAACGGTATTGACTGTTTGATAAAGTGTACCAGCTTCTTCCGCGTTGATCTCTGCAGCTTGTTCTCCATCCGTCGGTTTCAAATCAACACCATCAATGTAATAATTATTTTCCTTAAATAATTCTATTAAATTATCAGTCTCTGTTGTATGCCAATAAGGAACGTTAGTTTGAGAAGTTTGTGTATGTTTACTATCACCACTAAGAGCAGGTTCTTCAAAACTACCATTTTCAACCTTATTACTTGATACATCTGTATCTGTAGCTGCGTATACAACTGTTGTATTCTTTGTGACTATATTAATTCCACTTAATCCAATAATGGATACCAATGTGATATTCAATATTCTAGATAATATACTTTTCTTTCCCATACTTATACCACCTTTACAAGTAACTGAAATTATACCATTCTATAACCAAAATATCACCATCACATATAAAGAAAAGAAGGTTTTCACCTTCTTATAGTCTTTTTTCAAACCCTCCATGAATCAATGATCCTTGTGATAAAGTAACGAATGCATCAGGATCTGCTTCATGAATGATCTTATTTAACTGTGGTACTTCATACTTATTGATTGCGACATAGAGGATCTCTGTATCATTATCTGTATAAGCACCTTTTCCATTCCAATACGTAACACCTCTACCCATTGTATCCATGATCATATGTTTTAGTTGTTTATTCTTTGTGAATACTAGATACGTTACATTGATATTCTGAGAATGGAAACGATCAGCAGTTGTATACAACAACCCAACAAATATCACGGAATAAAGTATCGTAGCTAGATCATTCCATAATAAACAAATACTAAACAATACAATATTGAAATAGATGGATAACATTCCAGTTTTAAAATCAGGATTCTTTTTTACGATACATACGGTAGCGATATCCATGCCACCACAACATCCACTACCACTTAGTGCTAGTCCTACACCAATCCCACATATAATTGCCGCAAATACCACATTCAAGACCATATCTTCTACGATTGGTTGTGATAAAGCAGGTAATACTGATAGCAATACTGTTTGAATAGCCAATGATAGCACTGTCTTAAAACAGAATTCTTTATGCATGATCTTAAAGGCAATGATAAATAAAGGAATATTTAATAAAAAGTTAATGATTCCTAATGTATTGATACTACTAGGAATAGAAATAAACATTCTCAGAAAATAGTTAATGATTTGCGCTAGACCAATCAGTCCACCAAAGTTGATACCAGTTGGAGTCACAAACAACCATATTCCTAAAGATAATAAAATAGAACCTACGATTACATTGATATACTGTTTCATAACAGTAAATATTATACCAATGTTTCATAAGTTCTATTCATCAAATTAATAAACTAACGCTGTAAAAGTAAATTATACAAGCTTGCAGTCTTTGTCATATACTTCTGTTACCGCAAAATGATGTGTCGTTTCTTTTCCATCTAACAACAAACTTTACACTATCCAAGATTCAGTAGATGCATTATCAATGATCGTACTTTCTTCATCTCTATTATCTTTTTCTACAAATATCACCCAATATTTATTCCACGCTACAGAAAACAGAACATTCATTCCAATCACTGATGAAGCTGCTTCTATTACTTTCTACCTATATTGTTTAAAAGAACAATACCCTTTATTGAAAGAAACGATAAAAAAAACTATCGGACAATGCCGATAGCTTTAAGCTTTCTTCTTATAGATAACGTTACCAATCCCTTGAACAAGTTGTACGATGATGATCAATACAATAGATGTTACTGCTAGGTAACCAATATCATATGCTTGATATCCTTTACGGATTGCGATATCTCCAAGACCGCCACCACCAAGTGTACCAGCCATAGCACTCGCACCGATCATATTGATGATCAATAATACGATACCATTGATCAAACGAGGTACAGATTCTTTAAAGTATACTCTGAAGATGATTTGCATATCCGTAGCGCCAAAAGACTTCGCAGCTTCAATGACGCCTGCATCTGTTTCTCTCAATGCATTTTCAAACACACGTGCGATAAATGGAATTGCGTAGATTGTTAATGGGACGATAGCTGCTGTTGTACCAATAGACTTACCTGCGATAAAACGAGTAACTGGAATAACGATTACCATCAAGATAACGAATGGGAATGAACGAAATACATTTACAATGACATCCAAGATTCCATATACGATCTTGTTTGGTTTTAATCCATCATCTGCAGTCAAAGTTAAAATAACTGCTGGTATAAATCCTAGGATGACCGCAATCAAAGTAGAAAAGAATACCATGTATAATGTCTGCCATGTACCTTTTAAAATTACATCTACCATATTACAATTCCTCCCAAGTCACTTTCTTATCCTTCAAGAATTCAAATACTTTATCTTTATCACTTTCTTGAATATTCAAGATCAAAGATCCAAATACATTTTCTCTAAACTCTTCTAGTTTTGCCCAACAGATAGAAAAATCAATACCAAGTTCTCTAGCCATTTCTGTAATAACAGGTTCATCAGAAGAATCATCTGTAAAGAATAATTGTACATTTACACCAGTGGTTGGTAATGTTTGTCCTTCTTCACCCAAGAATTTCTT
>CAVCCE010000045.1:0-8312 GCA_963600555.1 Duodenibacillus sp. | reverse complement strand
ACATCCATACATTCGTTATCTTTAGATTCATAAATTTTTCTAGTACTTTATTCTGAATTCTTAAATAACCTCCTACTTAAATATTCACAAGTTTTTTAGAATTCCAAAAAAAGTTTAAAAAAGACAATAGAAATTTTCTACCGTCTATTGATTATTTACATCTGTTGTCGGAAGAGCATTGACCATTAGTGCACTAATGACCATTCCCATTGCACTAAATACAAATGCTAAGAAGAAGCTCCAACCCCACATCGTTCCATCATAATTTTTTGCATCTACGATTTCTTGGATCTTATTTGCGAACAATACACAAATCAAGATATGAATCACAAGAACGATCGCAATTAGTATAAAACCAACCAATAATGAATCTTCTAATATATCCATAAATTCCTTACTCTATTATTCCAAAATATTTTAACGCAGATACTATTCCATCATGATCAATATCATCAGTGATATACTCTGCCATGTTTTTTAATTCCTCTGCTGCATTTCCCATAGCGATGCTATGCGT
The DNA here is from genome assembly GCA_963600555.1 of Duodenibacillus sp. Lineage (GTDB taxonomy): Bacteria > Bacillota_I > Bacilli_A > Erysipelotrichales > Erysipelotrichaceae > Bulleidia. Next base: position 7,795 of record CAVCCE010000045.1, on the reverse strand, counting down.
ACATGTCTTAAACATACTTGCATCGTTCATAGAATCCCCAAATGCATAAGTATTATTTAAATCACAACCACATAATTTTGTCATATTGATACTTCCAACACCTTTATTCACTCCTTGATACGTAAGTTCGCCTGTTGTAGCGCCACCTCTACCATAAGATGCTGATGTACATACATAATCCAATTCAGGACTCTTTTCTTTTAACCATTGGTTTTCGATATCCTCATTTTCAAAGCTCATATCACATGCAATGATAGGAGATCCATCATATTCTTTCACCGGTTTCATATTCCAAGCATTTAATAATTCTTGTTCATTCACACCAGATTCCATATGTGCTTTATGAACAGTATCTAATATTTCTTGGTATTGTCCTTGTGTTGCGAACAACATATGCTCACAAGATAGAATGACTTCCGCTTTATACTTAACGACTTGATCATACCATTCTTTTAATACCGATTCAGGAATAGGTGTCAGAATAGAATCTTTTCCTTCTAATTTGATTCCGCCACCATCAGAAAACACATAGCCATCAAATCCAAGATCTCGTAATTCAGAAATACCACCTAAGTTTCTACCTGTTGATATAAAACACAAGTAGCCATTCTCTTGTGCTTGATGAATTGCGTTCATCACATTTTCATTTGGAACGATTTCACCAATCGCACTGTTGACCAATGTACCGTCTACATCAAAAAACAAACATCCTTTCATATTCACCTCAAATCAATTCAAAATGTTTTAAAGCATTATATAAACCATCTTCATCTACATCATCTGTAATATAGTCTGCGACTTGTTTCACATCATCGCTTCCATTTCCCATCGCAACAGAATTACCAACAACTTTCAACATTTCCAAGTCATTTGAACTATCTCCAAATCCATACGCATCCTTCACATCTGCAGAAAACATTTTCAATACATGTTCGATACCTGTTCCTTTGTTTACGCCACTAGCAGTAATTTCTCCACCAGTTCGTCCTGCCGTTTTATAATAACCACCGCCAACTACAGTGTTTAAAGACTCTGGAACTCTTGAAAAGAAAATATCCGCAGTCAATTCACTTTGAAATGAGAAATCCATCTTCTGTACAGATTCATGTTGATAATCATCCATCCGTTTCATTCCTCTGCGTTCATAATATTCATTTACATCCCTTCCAGGCTCTCTCATCAGGAAATGTTTTCCCATTCTTTCTCTTTCTTTTTCATTTTGATAAGTATATGTCGTGGTTAACAAACCATATCCACCACCCAATCCTTCACATATATTTTGTAATCTTTCTACTGTTGAAGGATGAATATTTCTTGTTTCTAAGATTTCACCATTGTAAGCAATACCTGCACCATTAGAAAATACAATACCCGGGAATTCTAGTTGGTCAAAGAATTCCTGTGCCATACTATAGCCTCTACCAGTACAGATGAAACAACGATGACCATTCTTCATAGCTCGGGTTATTCCGTCTATTGCGCTTTGTGGTATTCTTCTTTCTTTTCTTGAAATCAATGTTCCATCCATATCAAAAAATAAATACTTTTCACTCATATATTTCCCCTGTCATTGTTTCTTCTAGTTTCCATTTCCCATTTATATATGTAAATCTACACACACCAGCATTTGGTGTAGGATTGATTCCTTTTTTATGGCTTTCTTTAAATAGGTTCTCACGATTGATATGAAACAATTCTTCTAACAACACTGTGTAGTAGTTCGCATGGCTCACTAACAAAACACTATTTCCATCTTCACATATATCTGTTGTATCTCGTAAGAAACTACGTATTCTTCTTTTAACATCTTCACTATCTTCCCCATTAATATCTGAATAATGAATCGGATTGAATCTTGTTTGTTGTGCTTCAAAATCTTCTAAAAAAGAACTTCCTTCTAATCCACCAAAATTAATTTCTTTTAATCTATCATCCATGCTTGCATATAAATTTGTACCATTAAGTAATATCTCAGCCGTGTCTCTAGCTCTTTCGCTAGTAGAAGTATATGCATAGTCAAAGTGAATGTCTTTAAGTCTTTCTTTTGTTTGTTTTGTTTGTTGAATTCCTTTTTCAGTTAATGGAGAATCACATTGACCTTGTAATCTATTTTGAACATTAAACTGTGTTTCCCCATGTCTTACCAAATAGTAATGAATCGTTTTTGGAAAATGATTTTGTCTGTATTCCTGTGCACTAATTGGTTCTTCTTCCATAGACCAAACACCATCTTCATAAGTAAATACACAAATACCACAATTCGGCATCCAAGGTTTACCTTCTTTGTTTCTTTTTTCAACATAAGCTTGTTGATCAAAATTCAACAAAGTATTCATCAAATGCATGATATAAGAACCGTGTGATACAACCAAAACATTATCACCATCATTACATTCTTCTAATATTTTTGAGAAACCTTTCCTAGATCTTTCATCAAAGATTTTTTCACTTTCTCCATGAAACTCTGTCCAATCATCTCTCATTCGATCTCCCCAGATTTGTTGTGTAAACTTTTCAATTGGTTCACCATCTAGATCACCAAAATCAAACTCTTTTAACTCCTTCATACAAATTGGTTCTAAATCATGATATTGACAAATGATTTGTGCAGTTTTTAAAGCACGTTCTGAAGAAGAGGTATAAGCATGTTGAAAAGATATGTGTCTTAATACAGATGCGATATTGTTTGCATCTTCAATTCCTTGTTTTGTTAGAGGAGAGTCACAACTACCTTGCATACGACCAACTAAATTGAATATCGTTTGCCCATGTCTTACATAATAAAACTTCACTTTCATATCTTTTCCCCTGCATGTATTGTACCAAAAAGAAGAAATGCTTTATATCATTTCTTCTGCTTTAACTAAAATATTACATATTTTATCTAAACGGTTTACTTGAAAATATTTTTCTTCTAATGGAATCCATTTTTCAATAAAAACATCTACTTTATCAGGATTCCTTTTCTTGATTCTTTCTAACTGTAATGTAGGATCAATTGTTAGATAAATAGAATAATCATAAAGATTTCTCAAGTATGCATGCATAGAATAAGAACCTTCAACAATTGTAATCTTTGTTTGTTTGATTACTCTTTTCTCTTTTAAAGTAAATGTCTTACAATCAAATGGTTGATAGACGATATCATCCTTTGCATGTAACTTAGAGCCTATTTCATCCATAAATCTTTCACGATCAACATTTCCACCAGCTTCTTCATATCTTTCTTTTGTACGTTGTTCTGCTCTTAGAAAGTAATCATCCATATGGAATAGATTCGCATCTAATTGCTTAGAGAGATAATCTGCAAGCGTTGTCTTACCAGATGCACATCTTCCATCAATTGAAATAACAATCTGATCTTTTTGAATACTATGAATATCTGAGATGATTTGATTGATAATGTTTTGATTCATATCTTTATTTTGATATATCTATCTTTATTTGTCTATTCATATGCAAAGAGAAAAGGCCTTTAATAGGCCTCTCTCTTTTCTAAAATTTATTAAGGGGATAGAAATCACTGAACATGTTTAGGGGTTTACATGTTTCAGGGCAGATCATTTCTGCATCTATACTATACTTTTATTTTCTCACTAAATTATGGCATCAGTTTGTGAAATTATGTGATTATGCTTGTCCTTCTGGTTGTGTGAATAAAGAAATCATCCATTCACTATTAATACATGGAAATGATTTCTCATCAACTTCAAATAATTCTTTATTTGCCTCTAATTCTTCTTTTAATCCACTAACTGGAATCAAGAATGACATTCCCTTATCATCAATACGAATATCAATTTTCATAACATCATCTTTTGTATAAACATAATCAATTGAAGTTACTTCTTTTGGATCTCCTTTTCTACTTTCAAGAAAATCAATAAAGCTATCATACTTCGCTAGTTCTACACCAATATCATCTGCACCATCTTCAAAGATCTGGATCTTTTCAACAAATTCTTTTACAGTAGAACATCTTCTTAACTTATATCCCTTTTTCAATAAAGGTTCGCCAAAAGAAGATAAACTATTTCCTTCATCATTACTAGAGACCAATATCACAAACTTATGATCTGGATCTTCATACAGAAGAGGATTTTGAATCATAAAATCCGAATGACAATGTGGACATGAATGCCTAAAGATATCACCAGATTTACAGCGATCTCTTAAATCAGGATCTTGAGAAGAATTAACTGTATTATAAACTTCTATTTCAAATTCTTTTTCACAATAAGGACATTTATATTTTAATGTTTGACTATTACTCATAAAACCTCCTAATTCTTTAATGAAATACCATTGAAATCAATTCCTATTTCATTTGTTTCTTTTATCAATTGATTCATTGCTTGTGTTTGTTCTTTATCTAAATGGTCACCACCAAATAGCACAAATAATCTTAGACCCTCATTGAAATAAGGTAACGCATAAACTTTCTCGCCTTCATGTACACCCATTTCATCTTGTGGTTCTTCTAATAATTCACCAACCAAGAATGGACCGTTGATACCTGTGATACGCATCGCATATTCACTTATCGTTAGATCATAGATCATACCTGCATATACAACATCTGGATAATATGCATCTCTCAAAGGATCTAATCTAGAATCTTCTCTTGTTCTTTGGATATCTTCATCTATAGTTTTATCCTTTGCTTCCATGAAAGCTTGGTTCTTTTCTACCATTTCAAAATCTGTTTCAGCTACTCTCATTTCTTTGTAGTAAACTTCATCAATGCCAAACTCACCTAACATCTTTTTACTTTTAAGACCTCTTGTACAATGTTCCCAACTTTCACCAATAGAAAGTACATTAAAACGCACAAGACCTTCTTCATCAACATAAGATGAACATAGCGCATAACAATCTTTCTCATTTACTTTGATATGACCAGTTAAATTCGCTGTTAATTCATCCGCTTCTATCGTTACATATTTGTGATAATAATCTGTAAAGTTATATTCCGCAACTATCATAATTCTCCAAAAAATAAGCAGGACCTTAAGTCCTGCCATATTATAACATTGATTTACTTAGTCCTTACTTGATCTGCTTCCTAAGATTCTCAATACATATAAGAAGATATTGATGAAATCCAAGTAAAGTTCAAATGCACCATAGATAGCTAAGTTATCAGCTACTTGTCCATATCCACCAACACTGTAATATGTTGATTTGATTTTCTGCATATCCCAAGCTGTCAAAGCTAAGAAGATCAATACACCAATATAAGAAATGACTAAACTATTTCTTAATGCTGGAATAAAGATGGATGCGATAGAAGCAACGACTAACGCAATCAATCCACCCATGATCAATGTAGAGAACTTAGATAGATCTTTATGTGTTGTAGCGCCAATAATAGCACAACTTCCAAACAATACTGCTGAGAATGCGAATGCTCCAAATACTGCACCTTCTGTATATACATATAGAAGTGTGGAGAATGAGAATCCTGTCAAAGCAGCATACGCTAAGAACAAGATATTCGCTGTTGAAGTGTTCATTGTTGTAATCTTAGCTGACAAACCAATTACGACTCCAAACTGTGCAATGATCAATAGGATAGAACCAATTGAACCTGTCATGCTGTACCAGTAGTACCATGCGTTTGTAAAATAACAGACTGCTGCGACAATAGCAGTTACAGCTAAGCCTAATCCCATCTTCCCAAATACTTTAACGAGGTACGCGTTCACATCATCTTGCGCAAAACCTCTTGCTTGTGTATTAAATTCACTCATTTTATACACCATCCTTTCAAAATATAACTATAGTTTATATGACTGTATGTGAAAGTCAAACGACACCAAAGTTAAAATGTCTAATTCAAATGATACCAATCTTGTAATGTTTGATTCATTTTTGCGTTACAAGGTATGACATATACACCATTCGTTTCCGCATCATCTACCAAGACATTTTTTCCATCATAATAAAGAGAACGAATATTTTCTTTTTTAAATGGAATAAAACGATTTCTTTTATGATAGATCATCCAATTTGTTGATAATGCATATCTTCTATAACATTGAAAAGTTTCTTGATTGATATCATTACTGATTCTTTTTGTTACTGTTTTGCATTTACGTATTGAAATAATATACGCAATAACGAGTAAACAAGCCAAGACGATCACACTACCTAATAACAATATCATTAAATGTTTTGTATAATCAAAGGAAGGTAATACCATCCATACACAAATCATTACAATTGCCCACCAAAATATAGTCCAACCTAATAATTCATTCTTAATATTTCTTTTGATTTTCTCTGTTATCATTTCTAATCCTTCAAGAAAGAATCTACTTCTTTATAAATATCATCATCCTTATTTGTTACATCATACCATCTAACAGGCATTTGATGTTTGAACCATGTATATTGTCTTTTCGCAAAGTTTCTAGAATTCTTTTGAATCAAGTGTTTTACTTCATCTTCTGTCATATTTCCTTGGAAATATTCTTTCCACTCTTTGTATCCAATACCTTCCATACATGTATCTGTGAAAGTAACACCTTCATCTAGTAATGTTTTGATTTCATTCTCCAATCCATCTTCAAACATCTTTTCCACACGCATGTTGATTCTTTCATATAGCTTTTCTCGATCCATCGTACAACCAATGATCATTGCGTCATATAACAATTCGTGTTTCTGTTCTTTCTCGATTTCACTCTGTGTTTTACCTGTATTCTTTTGAATCGTTAAAGAACGCATAACTCTTCTTCTATTATTTGGATGAATCTTTGTAGCTTGAATAGGATCACTCTTTTCTAACATGGTGTACAATTCTTCATTTGTATACTTCTCTAATTCAGGATCATATGCTTCTTCTTTTTCATTTTCAAAAGCGTAATCATATAAACATGCTTTTAGATAAAGTCCTGTTCCACCACAAATGATCATAGGTTTTTCACTTGTATCTATAAGTTCTCTTGCCATCTTTTGAAAGATTGATACGTTGTAGGCATCCTTTGGAGAAAGAATATCAATCAAATGATGCTTTACACCATTCATTTCTTCCTTTGTCACTTTCCCACTACCAATATCTAAACCTTTGTAGACTTGAATAGAATCTCCAGAAATGATTTCTAGACCATATCTTTTCGCAAGATCAATTGAAAATGAAGTCTTCCCTACAGCTGTAGGGCCAGCTATTACTATGACCTTTTTCATCGTTTAAACTCCTTCATCAATTCCTTTTCATCTAATACGATAAAGATTGGTTTATGATCCACGCCAACAAATGGATCATCACATTGAGATAATTGTTCAATCAATTGATTCATTTCTTCTAATGTGAAATGTTTCCTCTTTTGAATGACATGAGAAGAAGCCAAAGATGCCACTTTAGATTGTTGAATAGATGTGAAATGTTTTGAATCATCATTTTGAAAAGCATCTAATAAGTCTTGAATAAATTGTTCTTCTTCTATTTTTTGACACCATGCAGGCAAAGAACGAATGATCAATGTATCTTTACCGAATGGTTCAAACATTATATGTGATGAAGATAATACTTCATTGATTTCATCACATCTCTGTACGATATCATCACTTGTATGTACCGTAATAGGAATCAATAGATCCATTGTTGATACATCTTGATTCATCTTTTGATAGATATCGTTATATATGATTTTCTTGTTTGCAGCATATTGATCAACGATAGCTAAAGAATGATCCATTTCACACAGAATATATTGATCATGATATTGACCAATTACTCTCATAGATGGGAATGGTTGTTTTTCTTCAATCTTTTCTTCTGCAACTTTAC
>CAVCCE010000044.1:0-8366 GCA_963600555.1 Duodenibacillus sp. | reverse complement strand
TTGTCCTGTTGATAGAATTGTTTTAATTAATGAAGGAATGATCCTATATAATGGGAAACCAGAAAATCTTTTTAAGACTACTTTATTAGAAGAGAATGGTATTCGATTACCATTATATATTCAGGCTATGAAATATGCTGGTGTTGATCTAGATAAAGTAGATAATCTAGCTGATGATACAAATTATGATTTACATGATGAAAAGGATAAATTGTTACATTGGTATCACTCAAATAAAAAAGAAAATATTCAATCAGAAAGAAAACCTTTATTAACTTGTACGAATCTAAACTTTTCATATGATGGTGTAAAAGATCATTTAAAAGATGTTAGTTTAACTGTTAATGAAGGAGAAATGATTTCTGTTGTTGGAAAGAATGGTGCTGGTAAATCTACATTATGTAAATGTATTTGTGCATTTGAAAAATTAGATAGTGGTGAACTTGTATTTGATGGCGAAGATATGAATGATCTTTCTGTTAAAGAAAGAGCTGATCGTATTGGTTTCGTACTACAAAATCCAAATCAAATGATCTGTAATACGATGATCTTTGATGAGGTCGCTATGGGATTAAGAAATAGAGGCGTAGATGAACAAACAATCAAAGAAAAGGTAGAAGATACACTTAAGATCTGTGGTTTATATCCTTTTAGAAATTGGCCTATTTCAGCTTTGTCATTCGGACAAAAGAAACGTGTTACGATTGCTTCTATCTTAGTTTTACAACCTAAGATGATTATCTTAGATGAACCTACTGCTGGGCAAGATTATCGTAGATATTCAGAAATCATGGAATTCCTGAAAAGCTTAAATCAAATGGGTATTGCTATTGTTATGATTACACATGATATGCATTTGATGTTGGAATATACAACAAGAAGTATCGTTTTAACAGATGGTAAGAAACTTGCAGATACTTCACCTAGTGAAGTGTTAGGTGATGAAGCTCTGATTGATAAGGCAAACTTAAAGAAGACTAGCTTATCTACATTAGCTACGAAAGTAGGAATTGAAGATAGAGTGGCATTTATTGATACATTTATCAATCATGAAAGGGGACATCAGATATGAAAATAAAAATGTTTTCTTACTCTCAATTAGATACGTTTATTCATAGATTATCTGGACTCACAAAACTAGTTAGTTTCTTATTGTTATCTTTTGCGGTCATGTTGACTTATGATTATCGAATCATGTTATTGACGATGGTCATATCTTTGATTGCTTTCAAGATTGCGAAGATACAATTAAAACAGATCAAGATCATCTTGTATTATGTAGTGTTCTTCTTGTTTATGAATATTGTTTTGACATATATCTTAGCACCAGATTATGGTACTGAAATATATGGTAGTAGAACGGTTCTTTTCCAATTTAATTCTTATTTTGTAGTCACAAAAGAAACACTGTTTTATCTTGCGGTAAAGACTTTGAAATATTTTTCTATGGTACCTTTAGGTTTGATCTTTATTTTCACTACAAATCCTAGTGAATTTGCTTCATCATTAAATCATATTGGTATTCCATATAAAGTATGTACGACTTTATCTTTAACATTAAGATATTTCCCAGATATCATTCGTGATTACAATAATATCTCACTTGCTCAACAAGCTCGTGGTATTGAATTATCAAAGAAAGAAAAGTTTTCTAAAAGATTTGTTATGACTGTAAAGATGGTCATTCCTCTGATTTTTTCTACATTAGATAGAGTAGAAGTTATCTCAAATGCAATGAGTTTAAGAGGATATGGAAAGTTAAAGAAAAGAACTTGGTATTCTTTTAGAAAACTTACAGTTTCTGATTATGCTATTTGTTTGATGTCGTTATTAATTCTTATATTTAGTATGTATATGAGATTTGTAGTTACAAAGACAATGTTTTATTATCCATTTTAGAAAAGAGGTATAAATATGATTGATTATAATAAACCAATGTTAGTATTCCAAACGGATTTTACTTATGCGGAAGGTGCTGTTGCTTCAATGTATGGTGTCGTTAAGTCTGTAGATCGCACATTAGAAATGATTGATGCAACACATGATATTCCTCAATATGATATTTATTCTGCATCTTATCGTTTGATGCAATATATGCGTTTTTGGCCAAAAGGAACGATCTTTGTTTCTGTAGTTGACCCAGGTGTTGGTACATCTCGTAAAGCTTGTGTAGCCAAGACAAAAGACGGATATTATATCGTTACTCCAGATAATGGAGCTTTGACACATATTTCTTTGACGAGTGGTATCGAAGAAGTTAGAGAAATTGATGAATCTATCAATCGTTTGAGAGATAAGGATAATGATAGAGTAGCTATTTTTGCTGGTAGAGATGTATTTGGCTATACAGCTGCTAGACTTGCTTCAGGAATCATTTCATATGAACAAGTAGGTCCTTCTTATCCAGTGGAAGATATTAAGAAGTTTGATTTACCTGAACCAGTTGTAGAAGGTAATCAAGTAAGTGGATATATGGAAATCGATGATCCTAACTTTGGTAATCTATGGACAAATATCCATATGGATTACTTTGATCAGTTAGGTATTCATCATGGTGATACGATTCATGCTGTTATTACAAAAGATAGTGAAGTGTTATTTGATGAAAATATTACTTACTATAAATCATTTGGTGATAGCGAAAAAGGGAAAGCATTGTTATATAACAATGAAGTAAATAAGATTTCTTTTGCGATGAATCAAGATAGTTTCAAAAATCATTATCATGTAAATCATGGTAGTGAGTATAAAGTTACATTCACAAAGTAATACGTTTATGAAGAAAGTATTAGTATTTCAGTCGGATTTTGGATTGGTAGATGGTGCTGTTAGCGCAATGGAAGGTGTTGCCTTACAAGTTGATCCTGATTTAAAACTTCATCATTTAACGCATGATATTACACCTTATAACATCTTTGAAGGTAGTTATCGTTTATTTCAAACAATTAATTATTGGCCAGAAGGAACAGTATTCGTTTCTGTAGTTGATCCAGGTGTTGGTACTAAGAGAAAATCAGTTGTTGCGAAAACAAAGAGTGGACAATATATCGTTACACCAGATAATGGTACTTTAACGCATATCAATAAATATTGTGGTATCGTGGAACTTAGAGAAATCGAAGAAAGTATCAATCGTAGAAAAAATACAGAACTTTCTTATACGTTCCATGGACGTGATGTTTATGCTTATACAGGTGCTAGACTTGCATCAGGTGTCATTACATTTGAAGGTGTAGGCAAACAATTACCTTTATCTGAAATCGTTGAATTAGAGTTAGAAGAAACAACATTCAATGAAGAGGATATGAGTGTTAGTGGTTGTATTGATATTTTGGATGTTAGATTTGGTTCTTTATGGACATCTATTTCTAGAGATGACTTCTATCGTTTATCTCCTGAGTTTGGTGAACGTTTTGAAGTATCAATATTCCATGATAATATGTTAGCTTATCAGAATCAGGTTTCTTATCATCATTCCTTTGCGGAAGTTCAGATTGGATCACCATTGTTATATGTGAATTCTGTATATCATTTAGGTATTGCAATAAACCAGGGATCTTTCGCTAGAGCGTATAATGTAGGAACAGGTAAGAACTGGAAAGTAACGATTCGTAAGATCAAGTAACTCGTACATTTTGTACGAGTTTTCTTTGTGCTATAATGCATTTATGAAAAACGAAAAATCTTGTGGAGCAATCATATTTGAAAATAAACAAAAAGATTCTAAAGTTTTAGTGATACAACAAAAAGATGGACATTGGTGCTTTCCTAAAGGCCATGTAAAGTCAAAGGAAACTGAACCTGAAACTGCGATTCGTGAAATCTTAGAAGAGACTGGACTTGAAGTTGTACTAGATACAAAGTTTAGACATGTCATAACATATTCTATTGGTGGTGGAATTGAAAAAGAAAATGTTTATTTTATTGCTTATGAAAAAGGTGGAAAAGAAAAGATACAAACAAGTGAATTAAATGACATGTTTTGGGTAAAACCAATAGAGGCACTTGGTTGTATTACTTTTGATAATGATGCTGATATTTTGATTGATGCGATGAAGTATAGGAAATTGAAATGGTAAAGATCAAGTTACTTAAAAGTGAACAAGATGGCTATCATAAACAAATGTTGATGAATCATTCAAATGATTCATTCATTTATGTTTATAAATGTCATGATGAAATCATTGAAATATGGATTGAATCTTTTGGTGAATTAAAAGATTCTTTTCATGATATTGCGTTTATGAGTGAATGGCATATCAAGCATGATCATCCTAAGAAGATAATTGTTCATTGTGATACTTATTTAAGGGATGTTTTATATCAAAATGGTTTCTATTCAAAAGGAATAGATTATCAGAAAGTTGTAGAACAATATCGCTACCAATTACAAGATTCGATCTTTGATGACGAAGGATATATTATTGATCAAGGTAACATGTCCCAAATTCCTTTTGGTTGGTTTGATACAGCGAAAAAAGGATGCGGGTGGATTGCTACATATAATCTTTTGAAAATGAATGGAATATATGAAGACATGCAAACAGTTATTCATGACTTAGAAAAGCATAACTTTTTAGGAAAAGTATTTGGACAAGAATTCTTTTGGCTGATCGTTTATTTGAAACAAAAGGGTCTTGATGTCTTTGTTTCTTTACCTGGTCTATATGGTTGTGAAAAGGCATTAAAGGAATGTAGTTCTGGTATCTTGGCTTATTCACATTCTAGAGGTGCGCATTATGCTACTTTTGAAAATATTGATGATAATGCTGTTCATTTTTATAATGCAGTGTACAGAAAGAAGAATCATGTTGTACAATTATCAACGTTCTTGAAAGAAAATACGATGTTACATGGGTGCCTCGTTATTGGAGTTAGAAAGAAGACAGTAATATGATCAATACAATTGTTGATATCAAAGATATTCAATTTAGTGAAGAAGATCCAGGTAAGTTATTAGAGTCTATTGAAAAAAGAGGAGTAGCCATCCCGGTACAAGTAAATGTAAGAGATGGGTATTATGAATGTTTAGATGGTAATAAACGTTTAACTGCTTGTAAAAGATTGATTGAAAAAAATGAGAAGTTTAGAAAGATTCCTGTTGTTTTAATGAATGACTATTCAAAAGCTGGTAGTGGTTTTTGGGGGAATACGAGAAATCATCATTAGGAGAGAGAAAATTATGGAAAGATTACAAAAAGTCATTGCTTCCGCAGGAATTGCATCTAGAAGAAAAGCAGAAGAAATGATTGCGCAAGGTAGAGTGAAAGTGAATGGTACGACAGTCAAAGAAATGGGTGTGAAGGTTTCTGGTAATGATCGTATTGAAGTAGATGGCACTGAAATTGGTAAAGAAGAAAAAGTTTATTTTTTATTGAATAAGCCAAAGAAAACGATTTGTGCAGTAAAGGATGATAAGGATAGGGATACAGTAGTTGATATTATTGATTGCAAGGAAAGAATATTTCCTGTTGGTAGATTGGATTATGAAACTACAGGACTCTTATTACTTACAAATGATGGTGAGTTTGCGAATGGTCTAATGCATCCAAGAAATCATATCTGTAAGACATATGAAGTTGCTGTAAATGGTGTCTTAACAGATGGTATGTGTGCTTTGTTAGAAAAAGGAATTGATTTAGAAGATGGAAAGACATTGCCTGCTGAAGTATTTGTTTTAAAAAGAAGTGAAAAGAAAAATAAGACAGTTCTTCAAATTACGATTCAAGAAGGTAGAAATAGAGAAGTTAGAAGAATGATGGAATTCTTTCATTGTGAAGTAACTAGATTAAATAGAATTCAATATGCTTTTTTAGATTTAGGAAATCTTAGACAAGGTCAGTATCGTAAATTAAGAATGTATGAAGTTCGTAAGCTGATGTCTATTGTGAATAAAGAAAAATGATCAGTATTAACTGACCATGATTCCTAGTTGTTTTAGATGATCTTCATCTGGATCGATATAGATCGTTTTATAACTTGATAGAGATACCATTCCAGGTTTAGCACCTGGAATTCTTTTTAATTCTTTAACTAAACAATATTGTACTGGAACAGATGAAGAATATCTTCCTTTAGAAAAATAAGCAGCAATCATAGAAGCATTTCTAATCGTATCTTCATCCATATGATCTGAATGTACTACTACATGAGCGCCATGGTAACCTTGGGCGTGAAACCAATACTCATTCTTTCTAGCAATATGCCATGTCAATGCTTCATTTTGAAGGTTGTTTTTGCCAAAAGATACAGAAATACCATTTGGTAAAACGATTGAAGATATCTTAGGACCATTTTCTTTCTTTTTCTTTTTAGGATTCTTTTTTGTCTTATCTGAAATATATTTTTGTTTAATGAGTTCTTCTTTTATTTCTAATGCAGTTTCAAAATCTGCCATATCTAATTGTTCTAACAATCCTTCAAAATAATGAATCTCATTTTCACAAATATCTATCTGTTCTTGTAGATAGATTTGTCCTTTCTTGAATTTGTTGTATTTTTGGAAGCATTTACGAGCATTGGATTTCCCATCTAATTTAGGATCGAGTGGTACTTTTACTTCACTACCATCTTCCCAACTTTCTAATGTGATTTCATTCATTCCTTTTGTATCTTGTACATTGTAGGAATATAAAAGATCACCATATACCTTCCATTTTTCACAATCTTTTGCTTCATCAAAGCTTTTATAAAGTCTTGGTAATTTTGTCGTTTGATGTTTTAGTTCTTTTTTTACAAAATGATAGATATCGCCTGAGATTGACTTAATTCTTTCTTTTTCTTCTTTATGAAAATATAAAATATCAAATGCTTCAAACAGTGGATATTTCTTACAAGTACCAATACTTTTTAATTCAATACAATGAAAAACCGCATTCTCATTATCATTTGCGATATATAAAGAATCAGATTGTTCAATTTCATTCATAATAGATTTGAATGATTCACCTAAAGACATTCGATATTCAATTTCTTTGGATAAAAAAGGGGAAAAACCAGAAAATTGTTTTGTGAGAGATAGAGATTCGTCTATTGTTTGATCAGTGAATGGATCTTTCTTTTCTTGTGGTTCGGTTGGAACAAACATTACATTAGGTTGAATGACTCTTTTCTGATTTTCAAATGGTGGAATTCTCTTTAAAGCATCAATGATCTTACCGTTTGTATCAACTAATATGATATTTGCATATTTTCCCATTAATTCTACGTAAAGATTGATATGTTCTAGATCACCTAATGTATTGTGTCTACGAATTGAAAAAGTACACCAACGATCCAACTTAGCTTGTTCGATACTTTCGATAATACTTCCTTCTAAGTACTTTCTTAATATCATTACAAAATTACCTGGTTCTTTAGGCGTAGGGTAAGAACGATTCGTAAATAATAAACGATTGTATTCAGAATGCGTACTAATCAATAATTGTTGTTTTCCATTATTTCCATGTACTTGAAACAATACTTCTGTATTTGAAATCTGCCATATCTTTTGAATTCTTAAAGGTAGACTTTTTTTTAATTCAGGTACGATCTTATGTAATAAAATTCCATCTAATGCCATAGTTAACTCCAATACTTGATAACAATTATACCATTATTGACGGAGTACTTTAAAAAGAGTAATCTATTATTCAAATATAAGAGGTAAAGTATGGCAGATAAGGGTTTATTGATTGTGTTAAGTGGACCAAGTGGTGTTGGAAAAGGAACGATTCTTAAGAAATTCATGAATGATCCTGAATTGAAATTGGCTTTTTCTGTTTCTATGACAACTAGAGATAAAAGACCTGGAGAAGTAGAAGGTGTAAATTACTACTACGTAACGAAGGAACGTTTTGAACAAGCTAAACAAAATGGTGAATTGTTGGAATGCGCAGAATTTGTTGGTAATTGTTATGGAACACCATTATATGAAGTAGAAAGATTAAGAAATGAAGGAAAGAATGTTCTTCTTGAAATTGAGGTACAAGGTTGTCAACAAGTCGTTGAGAAAGTTCCGGATGCTTTAACGATATTTATTACTCCTCCTAGTATGGAAGAGTTAGAAAAGAGAATCCGTGGTAGAGGAACAGAAAGTGAAGATGTCATTGAATCTCGTTTGTCGAAAGCAAAAACTGAACTACAACTAGCTGATAAATATAAGTATGTTGTATGTAATGATGATGTAGATGTTGCCGCAAATAAGATTTCTTCTATCATAAAAGAAAATATGGGAAAATGATCTGTGTGTTGAACATACAGTAGAAATGTATCAAAAACTTATTCATGAACCTTCTTTAGAATTAACTAAAAAAATCTTTTTAGAAGATGCATTTTTGAAGTGAACCCCAAAAGTTGAACAATCAACTGGAGGGGTTTTATTATGA
>CAVCCE010000043.1:0-8579 GCA_963600555.1 Duodenibacillus sp. | reverse complement strand
ATTATGTATTGTTTTAATTATTATAACCGTTATAATAATTAAGGGATTAGGAGATACACATGAAAGATTCAGCTGATATTCGTAAAGTTAATCTCAACAAGATTCGTAAGATCCTATGGAATGGAGAATGGAAAACAAAACAAGATATTTCCAACGAAACAGGATTAAGTGTAGCTACTTGTAATACATTACTAAATGAATTATCTAAAACAAAAGAAGTCATTAGTGAAAGAACAAGGATACATGAAGTAGGTCCCACTGCTTTACGTTATATGATCAATGATGATTATGAACAGATATTATGTCTATGGTTGGAACAAATAGGTAAGAAAGATATCTTATCCATACATCTAATGACCATCACTGGTAAAGAACTTGATCAAACATATCTTTCATTTGATCATTTAACACCAACGATCTTAGAAGATGAAATAAAGCGTTATCTCAAAGAACATTCTAATATCTCTATCATCATGGCTGGTATTCCAGGTATTACAGAAAATGGTGTCATTAATCATTGTGACATTCAAGAATTCAACCAATATCCTATGATTGATCAATTCACAAAGAAGTTCAAAAAACAGGTCTATATTGAGAATGATATGTACTTTAAAGCCTATGGCTATTATCAAAACAACAAAGAAGATAATAAGATCATCAGCTTAGTCAATCTTCTTTCACATATCTTACCTGGTACTGCAACAATACATGAAGGAATGATCATCAAAGGAAAGAATCAATTCGCTGGGATGGTAGGTTTCTTACCATTTGATATTTCACAAAAAGAATTATTAAAGAAATTAGAACCAAGATCATGTAGAAAATATATCTCTAAAATGATAGCGACATTAATTGTCACAAATAATCCTTCCGTAATCGTTATAACAGGTAATCTTTTAGATGAAGATTCTATAGAATGGATCAAAGAAGATTGTAAACAATGGATACCAGAAGAATATCTTCCTACATTCATATATGAAAAAGATATTAATACGTATTACTTAAAAGGATTATATAAACAAGCTTTACAACATAAAGGAGAAATCGAATGACAGAAGCAGAAAAGATGAAAAAAGGGTTATGGTATGATGCAAACTATGATGAAGAATTAGTTAATCAAAGACTAATCGCAGAAGATCTATGTTTTGATTTAAATAACACAAGACCAAAAGATACAGAAAAAAGAAATGAAATCTTAAACAAGTTATTACCAAACATGGAAGAAAATTGTTCTATTCTTTCACCATTTATTACTGATTATGGTTGTTATTCCAAGATTGGTCATGATACTTTCATTAATCATAACGCATACCTCATGGATGGTGGAGGTATTACAATTGGACACCATTGTTTTATTGGTCCAAATTGTGGCATGTATACTGCAGTACATCCTACTATCGCAGAAGAAAGAAACGAAGGATTAGAACTCGCATTACCAATTCATATTGGTGATAATTGTTGGGTTGGTGCAGATGTGACGATCTTGCCTGGTGTTACGATTGGTTCTAATACGATCATTGGGGCAAAAAGCGTAGTCACAAAGGACATCCCTAGTAATGTCATCGCAGTAGGAAATCCATGTAGAGTATTAAGAGAAATCACAGAAAAGGATAAAATCAAATAAGAAATCATTTACAAACAAGTAATGATATCCCTATGGATTGATTACAACATAGCTAAAAAAATAACAGTTTCCTGTTATTTTTTTCTTGCCTTGGCAGTTAATTCTTCCACAGTAACCTTAATAACAGTAACTGCATTTGCCATCTGTTCATTTAATTCAAAGTCTCTACCCGTTTGATGTTTCATCAAGCACTTCAAACCTTTGATCTTTTCATCTACATCTTCAACGATTTCAGCTTTACCTCTACCAATAACAGACGCAAACATAGCACCATACTTACAAGGCACATCACCACCAGAGACGATTTCCATATCATTTTCTAGTTCAATACAAACATGTGGATTTTCTTGAATCAGATCTAGTTTATGACCTTCGTTTGCACAGTGCATATAGAATACAAATCTATCTTCATAAACATAACCATAATGTAATGGAACGATATACGGATATGTTCCATCAAACAATCCTAAATGTAATATCATTGTGTGATTGATGATATCTTTGATTTCATTGATATCTTTCACTTGTCTATCTTCTCTTCTCATATCTTTTCTCCTGTACACCTATTATACAACCAAAAAGCTCGCTTCTAAGAAGTGAGCCTTTTGGTTAGTGAGAAACAGATCAAGAATCATTTCAATTCTGGGATGTATTTGTAAATAGCTTCAGCGATGCCATCATGATCATTATCAAGAGTTACATCATACGCCGCTTCTTTTGCCTCATCGATTGCGTTACCCATCGCAATACCATACTTACAGTATTTCAACATAGGAATATCATTCATCTGATCACCAAATGACATCATTTCATCTGGTTGGATTCCTAGTTTTGTGAATGCTTGTTCGATTGCAGTAGCCTTGCTAACACCTTTCGGGTTAAATTCATAGTAGAAGGAAGCTGTGAATCCATTCGTCGTGGATTCCTTGAAAGGAGCTGCCATTTCTTCTGCTACTGAACTTAACGTTTCAGGTTGACCTGCAACTAAGATCTTAGGTTCAGGCTTATCTTTGAAGAAGTCCGCAAGATCTTTCTTTTCGCAAAGAATAAATTCATTACTTCTAGATTCGTATTGAATGACATTGAAGTCTTTTGTACTTCCATCTTCTTCTTTCAATTTCAACATTCCACTAAACACATCATTCGTATACATGTACTCCCCTTCTGCTACAAGTGGAATGACATCATATTTCTTCAAATGTTCCAAAATAGAACTTACAAGTTCTGCAGGCATCGATTGATCTAAAATAACTTCGTTTGTCTGCATATCTTTAATATACGCTCCATTACATGCAACTAATATTCCATGATGATCTTCAAAATCTAACCATCTACCAAATCTCTTTAAACCATTTTCTGTACGTGCAGAAACAACAGCCAAACGAATACCAGCTTCTTGAGCTTTCATCAAAGCTTCTTTTGTCTTTGGTGTAATTTCTTTCTTGGAATTTGTTAATGTTCCATCAATGTCTAATAAGATTGCCTTAATCATATTCATACCTCTTTTCTCTGGAGATATTTTCTACTATCTTGATTCAAAAAAGAATCCAAGCAAAAAAGATTGGACATGTATTTCAATGTACCAATCTTTTTTTCTATTCCTATTGAGACTTTTGTCTCAAGAATTACCAGATAGCTTCTGATAGAATGATTTCTTCTTTTTTATATTTTCTTCGTAATCACACTCAAAATAACATGTATATAAAACATCTAGAATAAACAACAATGATAATCTTGTAGAGAAAGAAGATATTTTATTTGAATGATCTTCATGTGGGTCTAGATATAAACGCATATCCGAATATTCAAACAACTTCTCTGCTTGTTCTGAACAAATGATCAATAATTTTGTTCCATTCTTCTTTAATGTCTTACATACTTTTTCTACTTGCCAATTTCTACCACCAAAAGAAATCATGATTGCGAAATGATCTGAATCACTACTAGCAGCATATAACTGTTGTTCATATAACTCATGAGGGACATTAACACTTACACCGATTTCTTTCATTTGGAATTTAAAGTTATCCGCAAAGTAGATATTACCAGCACTTGTATAGATATCTATTTCTTTTGCTTTCAACATACAGTTAGCTGCTAGCCTTAATGTCTTATAATCAAATAGACTTTTCGTAGAAAGAATCGTTTGCGTATAATCTTGTTCTAGATTATCTATGATTTTTTGAACAGATGCACCATCATTAACTGGATAGTTATAATCAAATTCTCTATTCGTTTCTTTCCATTCTTTCTCATCATGAATGATATTAACTTTTAGATCTGATAACTTATTTAAAGATAACTTTTCTAAGAAACGATATACAGTAGCTCTAGATACATGAAATTCCTTTGTGATTTGTTCCATGTTCAAAGAAATAAAATGATTTCCATCTTCTAATATCGCATCCTTCAAGATACTTTCTGAAGGACTAAATTCCTGTTTTCTTAATACTTCAAATATATTCATAACTCATCCTACATCTGTACACGAACACTACCATCATTCACTTCAATATTCTTAGAGATATTTTGAATCAATGTCTTAGATAAATCATCATCTGATTTTTCTAACAAATCAGAATGGATCATATTTCCTTCCAACAACAATTCCGTTTCATTAAACTTCTCTGTATATGTACAAGTTAAATGTAATTTTGTATTCTCACTATCTTCTACTTTAAAGATGATATTAAATATTAATTCTTCTATCATCAATACGACTTCATTGATTCTCTTTCTATCAAATAATTGTTTCTTCAAAAAATTCGTGATCTTTGATAACAATTCATAGTAATCAAAAGAAGAACCTTCTATATCATACTGGAATGTACGTATCTGATAGATAAATTCTTTTGTCTTGATACCTTTAGGATCATGAAATATCTGTTCTGGGCTACCATCTTCATAGATACCTTGATCACTCATAAAGAATACACGATTGGATACATGTTCTGCGAATTCCATCTCATGCGTAACGATCAACATCGTATATCCATCTTCCGCAAGCTTTTTAATGACACCTAATACTTCACTAGTAACACTAGGATCTAAGGCAGAAGTAGGTTCATCAAATAGAATGATTTCCGGCTTCATCGCTAATGTTCTCGCAATCGCAACTCTTTGTTTTTGGCCACCAGATAAAGAATCTGGATAACTCATTGCCTTGCGTGATAACCCAACTGTCTTTAATAAACGCATACCTTCATCATATGCTTCTTGTTTACTAACACCTAATAGATTTACAGGTCCTAACATGATATTTTCAATAACTGTCATATGTTCAAATAGATTGAAAGATTGAAATACCATTCCCATCTTCTGACGAAGTTTCTCTAATTCTTTTTTACTAACTGTTGTTAGATCAACACCATCCAAATAGATATGTCCACTTGTAGGTTTCTCTAATTGATTGATACATCTTAAGAATGTACTTTTACCACATCCAGAAGGTCCAATGATTGATATTACATCACCTTGATTAATTTCTACATTTACATCTTTGAGTATTTCATGATGAAATGTCTTACAAAGATTTTCTATCTTAATCATTTCATTTTCACTCCTTTCAATAATGTCTTACGATTCTTAGGATCTAATTTCTTATAAGCATAATTCAATAACAGAACTACAATATGTGTGATAACGAAATAAATGATAGCAGTCGTAATCAATGGAAAGAACGCTTGATATGTTCTACTTCTTACTAGATCTGATACCTTTGTTAGATCAGATATCGCAATATATCCAACAATGGAAGTTGATTTTGTCAAACTAATAAACTGTCCACCATATAGATCATAGATATGAGAGAAAGCTTGTGGAACAATGATCTTCTTATAGATTTCTAATTGGGAAAAACCTAAAGATTCAGCTGCTTCTCTTTGACCTTTATCAATTGAATCAATACCAATCTTAAATACACCAGATAAAGAGGCACCCGTTTGTAATCCAAACGTAATGATGGCCACAATAATTCCAGAAATGTCGAAATTCTTAAAGATGATGTAGTATAGGATCATTAACCATACCAATACTGGTATACCTGTAGAAATCTTAGAATATGTACTAGCTATCTTTGATAATACCTTTGATTTTGATTCTAGCATCATACATAGAACACCACCTAATAATGTTCCTAAGATATATGAACATATCGCAATAATCAATGTAACACAGATACCACTCACAAACATCATCCATCGATTTTCTGTAATAAACGTACCTGTAAAGTTCTCCTTCAAAGTATCAAACGCTGTCTTTGTGGAAACATAATCTGTTTTTCTAGAAACGATGACAACTTCTTCTGAATAATAAGAATCTGTAAAGTCAATTGTCTTCTTTCTTTCTTCTGTAGGAGTAATAGATAAGGCTATATCAGACTTACCACTTACTAAAGAAGGAATTTCTGCCGCAAAGCTCATATCTTGAAATTCCACTTTCATTCCTAAGATATACGCAATTCTTTCCATTACTTCACAATCATAGCCAACAATTTCATTGTTATAGATAAATGATAGAGGTTCTGTGGATGCTGCTAAAGCTACCTGTAATACTTCCGCATTCTCATCATCTACTACAGGCACATCATCCATTGTATAGTTTTGATCATCAATCCATTTTCTACGAACGAGATCCAATGTTCCATTATCTTTTAATTGTTGTAAAGCATCATTGATCTTTTCTTTTAATTCTGAATTATCTTTTGAAATAGCCATCGCATATACATAAGAAAAGATTGGTGTAGAACAATATTCAAACTGATAATCTTTCTCTCTTATGTATAAGATAGCACTTGTCTTAGGAACTAGCGCATAGTCAGCTTTATTTGCTTCCATTGCCGCAAGCGTTTCTGGAAATCCAGTATATCCAACAACATTAGAATCTGGATGCATTTCTTGTGTCAATGTTTCCATCGCAGTTCCACTCATCGCAGCTATCGTAGCTGTATCTAAGACATTCGTTAATTCTTTATCTGTAAGATCATATGTCATTGAAGTATCAACTGTTGTAGTACCACTAGCACTACAACCAACAAGAAACAACGCTATTGTACAGATTGCCCCTAATAAACTTTTATATTTCTTCTTCATATATTCCATCTAGCCCTTTTTTATCACCAGGTTCTTTCAATATCATTCCTCTGGACTATTATACTTCATATTTTGTGATAAATATGGTATGTTTATACCTGTTTTGGAGGAATGAAAATGAAAAAATATATTGCGGAATTCATCGGAACATTGACACTTGTTTTCGTTGGATGTGGTACAGCTATGGCTGTAGGATGTGATGCAGCTAATGGTTGTGGCTATGTAGCTACAGCACTTGCGTTTGGTCTAACGATCGTTGGCATGGCATATTGTGTAGGGAATATTTCAGGATGCCATATCAATCCAGCTGTATCTTTAGGTGTTTACCTAAATGGTGGAATGGACACAAAAGACTTTGTTGGTTATGTAATTAGTCAATGTCTTGGAGCTCTTGTTGGTTCTGGATTACTATCAGTGATCTTTACTACAGGCAATGTAGTCGATCAAACAGGAGGACTCGGAACAAATGGATTAGCTGGCGTAAATGGTAGCGCAATCGCTGGATTACTTGTTGAAATCATCTTAACTTTCATCTTTGTATTAACGATCTTAGGCGTTACTTCCAAGAAAGCAAATCATGGTAGCTTTGGTGGAATCGTTATTGGATTCACATTGGTACTTGTACATTTATTTGGCATCCAATTAACAGGTACATCTGTTAACCCAGCTAGAAGCTTTGGACCAGCTATCGTTGCGGCAATCACAGGTAATACTGCAGCACTTAGTTGTTTATGGGTATTCATTGTTGGACCACTTGTTGGTGCAGCTATCGCAGCATTTGTTTGGGGATATCTAAACGGAAAAGGTGAATAAGAGACAAAAGGGAAGCTCAGCTTCCCTTTCTTTTACACTATCAAATCTTATTACAATAAAAATAGATGTATTTCTACATCTATTCGTTACTTGATTCAATCGCATTCAAGATAGCTTTTTCCATAACTTCTGCAGCTAACGTTCCAACGACATTGATATCTGCATCCACTTCATTAAATGTAGCCGCATAGATCGTATCACCATCTGCCAATGTTCCTACAGGATCAATACATCTAGCGTATGCATTTCTTGCCATAGATGCAATCTTACACATCTCAGCTTTATTAAACTTTCCATTTGTGATGATCGTACCTATCGTTGTATTACCAGTAAACATATCTGTCTTTTCACTAATTTCATACAATACATCCTTAGAATTCATCAAAGCTCCATCATCACTTCTCAATCCTGATATTTGTTTTCCACATGTAGGATCATAAATATCTCCTAATGCGTTAACGACTACGATAGCACACATTTCTAACTTACCAAGTCTAACAGCGTACATGCCTAGACCTGAATTTGAAGCATGTTCCATACCTTTGATCTTACCAACCGTAGCACCAATACCAGCACCTACATTGCCACATCGTACATCATTGTTTTCTGCATCGATACAAGCACGATACGCCATATCTGCATCTGGTCTAATAGAAGCACTACCAATTCCTAGATCATAGATACAAGAAGCACATACAAGTGGTACTTTTGCGTAACCAGTATCATAACCAATATTATGTTCTTCTAAATATTTCATGATACCTTCTGCCGCAGATAAGCCATACGCAGAACCACCAGATAACATGATCGCGTTGATTGGATGTGTTGCGGTAGTAGGATCTAATAAATGCGTTTCTCTAGAAGCAGGTCCACCACCACTGATATCTACACCTACTGTAGCCTCTTTATCAAACAAGATGACTGTAACACCAGTCTTTGCTTCGTCATTTTGTGCGTGTCCTATACGGAATCCTTCTATTTCATTGATATTGATTTCTTTTAACATGTTTCTATTACTTTCATATATTCATCTTTTGGTTCACTACATTACC
>CAVCCE010000042.1:0-8614 GCA_963600555.1 Duodenibacillus sp. | reverse complement strand
ATGCTAAGAAAGATTATTTAATATTTTTGTTAAAAAAAAGAGGGGATACCCTCTTTTGCATTTTATTCAACAATGTAAACTTTCTTCATGACAACCTTGTTTAAAGGTGCATCTCTGAAGTTAGTTTTTTCATTCGCAATTTGATCAACAACATCCATGCCTTCAACGACTTTACCGAATGCTGCGTATTCTCCATCTAGATGTGGTGCATCTGCGTGCATGATAAAGAATTGAGAAGAAGCTGAGTTAGGATCCATAGCACGAGCCATGGAAATAACGCCACGTGTATGCTTAAGTGGATTGTTTACACCATTGCTAGCGAATTCACCTTTGATGTTTTCTTTAGAACCGCCTGTTCCATTTCCGTTAGGATCACCACCTTGGATCATGAATCCAGGAATGATTCTATGGAATGTTAATCCATCATAGAATCCTTCTTTTACTAATTTTTCAAAATTTGCTGCAGTGATAGGAGCAGCTGTAGGGTCTAGTTCAATCTTGATTTGAGAACCATTGTCCATTTCAATAATAACCATTTTTAATTTCTCCTTTGTAGAAAAGAGGCTTTCGCCTCTTTTGATAATACTAGATTTTTACTTTAAGTGCCAGATATCTCTGTTATAATCTTTGATCGTTCTATCAGATGAGAAGAATCCAGCCTTGGCAATATTGACAAGTGCCTTTCTCTTCCACCAATCACGATTTTCGTAATCCTGAAGAACTCTTTCCTTTGTTGCACAATAATCGTCTAGATCTAACAATGTCATGAACCAGTCTTTATTCATTAAATTGTCTTGTAGATCAGATAACATCTTCTTGTCACCTAACTTAACGATTTCTTTAGAAGTGATAAAATCAACAGCTTCCTTGATAAGTGGTGAATTGTTGTAGTAATCAATTGCGTGATAACCAGAAGTGTTATAAAGATTGATGACTTCATTAGATACCTTACCAAATGTATAGATATTATCATCACCAACAAGATCTCTGATTTCTACGTTTGCACCATCTAATGTTCCAAGTGTAATAGCACCATTCAACATGAACTTCATGTTACCTGTACCAGATGCTTCCTTAGAAGCAAGAGAAATCTGTTCTGAGATATCAGCAGCAGGAATAGCTACTTCTGCCTTAGAGATGTTGTAGTTTTCAATCATGACTACCTTGAGATACTTATTTACCTCAGGATTATTATTGATGAGTTCTTGTAAGCATAGGATCAAATGAATGACGCACTTTGCTTGATAGTATGCAGGAGCTGCTTTACCACCAAATACGACCGTTACAGGACGGGCAGGAGTTTCTCCATTCTTGATAGATAGATACTTATGGATGAGCCATAAAGCATTCATCTGTTGACGCTTATATTCATGCATTCTCTTGATCTGAATGTCAACGATTGAATTAGGATCAACATCGATCTTTTGTGTTTTCTTGATCATCTTAGCGAAACGAACCTTGTTGTTATACTTGATTTCATCTGCTTTAGATAAGAAAGTTTCATCATCATAATGTTGTAGTAATGATTCTAACTTAGATTCATCAGTTCTCCATTCACTACCAATTGTTTCATCTAACAACTTAGCGAGTTCTGGATTACAATGCATGATCCATCTACGGAATGTAATACCGTTTGTCTTGTTATTGAATTTATCAGGATAAATATCGTAGAAAGGTTTTAGTTCTTGATTCTTTAAGATTTCTGTGTGTAATGCAGCTACACCATTGATAGAATGTCCAAAATGCATATCCATCTTTGCCATATGTACACGGTTTTCATCATCCATGATATTTAATTCTTTGTTACCGTGGAATGCTGTATTAACGACATAATCTAATCCTTCGATGATAGGCATCAATTGAGGAACGACTTCTAACATATAATTCAATGGCCACTTTTCTAAAGCTTCAGCTAAGATCGTGTGGTTTGTATATGCGCATGTATTAGATACGATGTTTGCGGCATCCTTCATAGGAATTCCTTCTAAGATCAATAAACGAATCAATTCAGGAATGACCATGGATGGATGTGTATCATTGATCTGAATAGCTACGTGCTTATCTAGATCATGTAGATCATGTCCTTTCTGCTTTTCTTCCATGAGGATCAATTGAGCAGCATTGGAAACCATGAAATATTGTTGATAGATTCTTAACTTTCTACCATCATCATCACTATCATCAGGATATAAGAACAATGTTAAATTCTTAGCGATGTTTGTCTTATCAAAATTGATAGAATCAGTAATGATAGAAGGATCAACTGTATCAAGATCAAATAAATGTAATGTATTCTTGTTTCCATGATATCCAATGACATCAAGATCATACATGTGTGATTGATAAGTCTTACCGGCTAGTTCAACAGGGAAAGATACTTTTGTATCTCTTAACATGTTCTTTCCTTTTAACCATTCATCTGGAATTTCATATTGTTTGTTATCTTTGAACTGTTGTTTAAATAAACCGTAATGATAATTTAAACCAACACCATCTCCACACATATCTAGTGTAGCGATAGAATCTAAGAAACATGCAGCGAGTCTTCCAAGACCACCATTTCCTAAAGATGGTTCTTTTTCAACTTCTTCTACATCTTCAATGGATTTACCATTCTTACTTAATAATTCACATACCTCATCATAGATTCCTAGGTTGATGAGATTCTTTCCTAATTGTTTACCAATTAAGAATTCTGCAGAAATGTAATAAAGCTTCTTGTCACCTTGAACATAAGGAAGCTTTTCTGCTTTGCCTTTAACAAGCTCATTAAGAGCATTGTAAAGCTGAAGATTTGTTGCTTGTTTGACGTCTTTCTTTAAGATCGTTGTCAATTCTTTTTCGAGTTCCATTTCTTCTCCTTGTGTGGCAATATGCCAATATCTTTTAAAACAACCATGTAAGTATATCACATAACAATGATAAGAAAGGTATTGGAAACGTTTACAGTACTATGGAAATTTAAAAAATAAAAGAATATACTAAAAAATATGAGGAATTTGTTATGAGAAGAGCTGGAATATTGATGCCTGTTTTCGCATTGCCATCTAGATTTGGCTGTGGTTCTTTTGGGAAAGAGGCGATGAAATTTATTGATTTATCAAGTGATGCGGGATTAAAGATATGGCAAATACTGCCACTAAATCCTGTTGGAGATGATAATTCACCATACGCATGTTATTCATCATACGCAATTGATGATATTTATATTTCATTAGATCGTTTATATGAAAAAGGTTTAATTGAAAAAGCACCATCTTTTCATAGAAGAAAAAAGAGAGTTGATTTTCAATCTGTTCGTAAATTTAGGGAACCATATCTAAGACAAGCATATAGGAACTTTAAGCCAGATCAAAACTATGCCGTATTCGCATATCAAGATTGGGCGAAGAACTACGCAATGTATCGAGCATTTAAAAAAGTAAATGAT
Source organism: Duodenibacillus sp. (assembly GCA_963600555.1). Taxonomy (GTDB): domain Bacteria; phylum Bacillota_I; class Bacilli_A; order Erysipelotrichales; family Erysipelotrichaceae; genus Bulleidia. Next base: position 5,184 of record CAVCCE010000042.1, on the reverse strand, counting down.
GGTAAGTGCTGGAATGATTGGCAAGATGATATGAAATGGCAACCTGAAAAACAGGAACTTTCTTTAAAACCATATGAAGATGAGATCTTATATCAATTATTTCTTCAATATGAAGCATATCTAGAATGGAAAGAAGTGAAACAATACGCCAATGATCATGATATAGAAATCATGGGTGATATTCCTTTCTATGTTGGATTGGATTCTTCAGATGTATGGAGTTCTAAAAAGAATTTCTTATTAGATGAAGATGGTAGACCATCTTTCATTGCGGGGGTTCCACCTGATTACTTTAGTGCGACTGGTCAAAGATGGGGCAATCCGATCTATGATTGGGAATATATGAAAAAAGATGGATTTCAATTTTGGATTGAGAGACTATCTTATACACAGAGATTGTTTGATATCGTACGTGTTGATCATTTTAGAGCGTTTGATACGTATTGGAAGATTCCATCTAGCTGTCCTACCGCAATCGAAGGGGAATGGATCGAAGCTCCTGGTTATGAATTATTTGATACATTGAAAGAAAAGAATCCAGAGATGGAAATCATTGCAGAGGATCTTGGGTTATTGAGACCTGAAGTATATACATTAAGAGATCATTATGATTTTAGAGGAATGCGTATCATTCAATTTTCTTGGAATTCTGATGGAATGAATAAAGATAAAGAACATTTGATCGTTTATACAGGTACACATGATAATGTTCCAATAGATGCTTGGTATCATTCTTTTTCAAATCATGAAAGAAGAAGAATGAGAAGTTGTTTGAAGAATATGGGATATAAAGAACATAGCTATGTTTCTAATGTAATACAGTATTCTTTGGATTCCTATGCTGATACTGCCATTATTCCATTTGGCGATTGGTTACATAAAGGTCTTTCATCTAGAATCAATCAACCAGGAACAGTATCTAATAAAAACTGGACATATCGTATTCTAGATTATTCGGAATATCGAAAGAATATTAAAAATATTAAGAATATGATTGAAAAGTCAAAACGTTAAAAGAACCTTATGGTTCTTTTTGTTATGCATGATATAATGTTTTGTGTTTTGGAGGAAGTATGTATGGATTTAGTGTTTAACATATTAAAATCCGTTTTATATGGGATCGTACAAGGTATTACAGAATGGTTACCAATCAGTTCTACAGGACATTTGATCTTGATGAAGACGTTCTTACCAATGAATGTTTATGTAGATGCTACAAGTAATCAAAACTTCTGGGATATGTATAAAGTAGTAATCCAGTTTGGAAGTATTCTTGCGGTATTACTTTTATATTTCAATCGTTTAAATCCTTTTAATCCTAAATTGAAACCAGCAAAGAAGAAAAGTATCTATCGTTTATGGATCATGGTATTGATTGCGTGTATTCCAGCTGGTATCGCAGGTGTTTTGTTTGATGATCTGATTGACTCTGTTTTGAGTGCTTCTTGGGTCATTGCGGTTACTTTGATCTTGTATGGTCTATTGTTTATTTGGATGGAAAATAAACAACATCAATATACAGTTGAAACTGTTAAAGATATTACACCAAAGAAAGCGTTAGGAGTTGGTGCTTTCCAGATGTTAGCTTTGATTCCTGGTACTTCTAGAAGTGGATCTACGATCTTAGGTGCGACTTTGTTAGGTTTTAATAGAAGTACAGCTACAGAATTTTCATTCTTTATGGCAATTCCAGTAATGTTTGGCGCTTCTTTGTTAAAGATCTTAAAAGCAGATATCGCTATTACATTCTCAAGTGTAATCGTATTACTTGTAGGATGCGTTGTATCATTTGGAGTATCTGTAGTCGCTATTCGTTAATTGATGCAATATATTAGAAAACATGATTTTAAGATTTTTGGAGCATATAGAATCGTATTAGGTCTTGTTGTTCTATTGTTCTATTTCTTAGGAGTCATTGCTTGATGCAAACAATCATGACTTGTGGCAGTCTCTTTCTAGAGGGACTGCTTTCATTCTTTTCACCATGTGTGTTACCAATCGTACCTTTGTATATTGGATATCTTACAAAAGACGCTAAAAGCATAGATGAAAATGGAAATACACAATACTCTAGAAAGAAAACATTATTCTTTACGATATTTTTTATCTTTGGAATCTTGTTTGTTTATGTACTAGCTGGATTATCTACTGGAATCATCCATGATTTCTTTACGGATCATAAGATCGTATTTAGTTTTGTGGGTGGAATGATCTTGATCCTTTTGGGTCTATTAAATTTACATATTATCCGTATTCCTTTTTTAGAAAATACACATCAAAAGATGATTAACTTACAAGGAACGATGACTTGGTGTAAGGCATGGTTATTGGGCTTCTTTTTCTCATTTGCGTGGTCTCCTTGTACAGGACCAATGCTGGCTCAAGCAATCGTATTGGCAAGCGGGGCAGAAAATAAGTTTCTTGGTTGGATCTATCTATTCTGTTATGCGATAGGATTTATTGTGATTTTCTTGTTGCTTGGATTGTTTACAGAAGAAATGTTGAATATTCTAAAGAAATATAAGAATGTAGTGAAATATACATCGATCATTTCAGGAATATTAGTCTTAGGTTGTGGGTGTTATATGTTGTATAACGCTTATCAAGAATATGAAGCAACGATTTCAACAAGTACGGAAGAAACAACAGAAACAGAAGAAACAAGTGAAGAGGAGAAACTTACAATTGATGATCTAGATTTCACTTTAAAAGATATTGATGGAAATGAACATTCTTTATCGGACTATAAAGGGAAAACAATCGTTTTGAATTTCTTCGGGACTTGGTGTTATTACTGTAATGAGGAATTTCCTTCTTTACAGAGTATCAATGATAGTGATGGTGATACAAAAGTATTAATGGTAGCAGCACCTGGAGTAAATAGTGAAGGTGATCAAGAATATATTGATAACTACATGAAAGAAGCAGGGTATGACTTAGATATCGTATTTGATACTGACCTATCAGTAACAAATCAATTTGGTGTTTCTGGTTATCCGTGTTCTTTTATCTTTAAACCAGATGGTGATTATTTGGGGTATATACCAGGATATATCGAACATGAAAACTTGTTAGAAATCATCCAACAAGCAAAAAAATGAAAAAATTTTCATAAGAAGAAATGAAATAAATATAAAAAATTTCAAAAAGGTATTGCATAATAAAAACGTTAGAGTAAACTAATAGACATACAAGCGATGAAGAGAAGAGTAACTTGATTGGAACTTTCTAGAGAGTCCTCAAATGCTGGAAGGGGATAAGGGAAGATGAAGTGAAAATGGTCTTGGAGCTGCGTGGTCGATATTGTAGATCACGACGGGTTGTCCCGTTACAGACATAGAGTATATCTGATGATATTCAGCGTACTTGAAGAGGAAATGATCGTGAGGTCATTTTAAAGTAAGGTGGTACAGCGTAATATACTACGCCCTTATCAAAAGGGGCGTAGTTTTTTGTTTCTAGAGCAATAAAAATCACCCCGTCCTACTTCAAGAAAAAAGAAAAACGGAGGAAAAGAAAAATGAAAAACGCAATCAGAACAATCGCAGCAGCTACATTAGCTTGCGCACTCGTAGGATGTTCTTCAACATCTACAGCTACTACTTCAACAGGATCTACATCATCAAGCGAAGATAAGGTAATTCGTGTTGGTGCTACAGCAGTACCACATGCTGAAATCTTAAATGATGTTGTTAAAGATGTTCTAGCTGAAGATGGTTGGACATTAGAAGTTACAGAATTTACAGATTATGTAACACCTAATACAGCCCTTGAAGAAGGTTCCTTAGATGCCAACTACTTCCAGACATTAGGTTATATGAGTGATCAAAATGAATCTAATGGCTTACACTTAGCTGCAGCTGTTGGTGTTCATATTGAACCAATGGGTATCTATTCTGCTACACTATCTGATATCAGTGAACTAGAAGATGGCGCAACAATTGCAGTACCTAACGATTCCGATAACTTAGACAGAGGTTTAAGAGTATTAGTTCAAGCTGGTCTATTAGAAGATCCAGGAACAGAAGATTATGTTACTGAAGAAACATTTAATGGTAACGATGAATTAAATCCACATGGATATGTAATTCAACCAGTTGAAGCTGCACAAGTTCCACTAACAATTGATGACTGTGATGCTGTTGTAGCTAATGGTAACTATGCATTAGAAGCTGAACTTCCATCTTCTCATCCAGCAATCTACGTTGAATCTTTTGATACGGAAACAAGCATTAAGAGAACAAACTATGTAGTTGTTGAAGAAGATAACTTAGATTCTGAAAAGACAAAGGCACTTGTTAAGGCTATCACTTCTGATGAAGTTAAACAGTACATTGAAGATACATATAAGGGATCTGTAATTGCTTCATTCATCGATGAAAAAGGAAATGCAGTTGACTAATTCTTCGAATTATTAAAAACGATTCAGAGGGATAATACCCTCTGAATATTTATGTTAAAAGACAGGAGCGTATTTATGATTGATCTTGTAAATGTAAGAAAAAGCTTTGGAGATCTTGAGGTATTAAAAGACATCAATCTTCATATCAATGAAAAAGAAATCTATGGAATCATAGGACAGTCAGGTGCTGGTAAATCAACATTGTTGCGTTGTATCAATGGACTTGAGACATATGATAGTGGAACGATTACTGTTGGAGGAAAGACAGTAGATGTTTCTGATAAACAAGCACTTAGAGAATTAAGAAAGAATATGGGAATGATTTTCCAGAACTTTAATCTTCTTTCTAGATTGGATGTTTATGATAATGTCGCATTACCTCTTCGTTTCTGGGGTGAAAATCCAAATACGCCAGAAAATAAGCAGAAGATCGAACATTTGATTGAACTTGTTGGCTTGAAAGAAAAGATTCATGAAAGACCTGGTAATTTATCTGGCGGTCAAAAACAAAGAGTTGCCATCGCTAGAGCGTTAGTAAATGATCCAAAGATCCTTCTTTGTGACGAAGCTACTTCAGCCTTAGACCCACGTATTACACATGGTATCTTAGAACTTTTGAAACAAATCAATGAAGAACTTGGTATTACGATCGTTGTCGTAACGCATCAAATGGAAGTTGTTAAACAAATCTGTGAAAGAGTTGCGTTTCTAAAACATGGCGTCGTTCTTGCGGAAGGAAAACCAGAAGAATTGTTCGTTAAACCTACAGAAGATATCAAGAA
>CAVCCE010000041.1:0-8696 GCA_963600555.1 Duodenibacillus sp. | reverse complement strand
CTAAAACAAATCAAAAATGATACTTTAAAAATTATTGTAAGCGTGTACAATATTGATAAGAGGTATTTACATGTCAGTATTAGAAAATGATCAACAATATTTAGCAAAAATTAGACGAATGGTCGTAGATGATCCATCACGTTTGATTAGTGAAATGCATGAAGCTCATTATTTGTTAGAAAAGGAAGTAATTTCTGAAGATTGTTATAAAAAAGTACAGGAATTAGTCGAATCTGCAAATCTATTTAAAAAAGAGAATTAATTCTTGCATATCTATAACATTTTGGTAAAATATTCAAAGGAAAAAAAGGAAATGAATTACAGAAGTAAAAATCATTCCTTTTTTTTGAAAAAAATATGGAGGCGTTTTTTATGAATAAGTACTCACTAGTATCTATGAGAGATCTTTCAAAGGACGATATGATTCATATTCTTAATGATTCTTTAATGTTTTCTAATTCCTATTCAGATTGGCAATTGCCTAATAAGGCATTGATAGCCAATCTTTTTTTTGAAGCATCTACAAGAACTCATTATTCCTTTGAATCAGCGGAATTGCAATTGGGTTGCAAAGTTGCGGATGTACAAACATCTGCTTCATCTGTAACAAAAGGTGAAACACTTTATGACACTTGTAAGACATTAGAGTCTGCAGGATATAACGCACTTGTAATAAGAAGTTCTCAAGAGTTTTATTGGAAAGAACTAGAAGGGTTGAACATTCCTGTATTAAATGCGGGCGATGGAGCAAATGAACATCCAACGCAATGCTTATTAGATTTATTAACGATCTATAAAGAGTTTGGAAAACTTGAAGGTCTAAAAGTAGTGATTTGTGGTGATGTAGCTCATTCTAGAGTTGCTCAAAGTGATAAGTATGCTTTTGAACTCTTTGGAATGAATGTTAAGTTTGCTGGACCAAAAGTATTTGAGAGAGAAGGATATCCATTTGTTGATTTTGATGAAGCAATCAAAGATGCAGATGTTGTTATGATGTTACGTATTCAAAAAGAAAGAGGTGCTGCTTCGCAAATGAGCGATGAAGAATACCTTGAACGTTATGGTATGAACAAAAAGAGATATGCGATGTTAAAGGATTCTGCTATCATCATGCATCCTGCTCCGGTGAATCGTGGAGTTGAAATTGATAGTGATCTTGTGGAAGCTGAAAAGAGTCGTATCTTCCAACAAATGCATAATGGAATGTTAGTGCGTAAAGCTGTCATCAAACGTGCATATGGATATGCTCCATTTGAGGAATCAAAATGAAAAAACAAATCATAAACGCTGATGTTTTATATAAAGGAAGCTTACAAAAACTGAATGTACTTTTTGATGAGAATGAAATCTTAGAAGTTGGAAATGAGATATATGATGAAGTAGATGTCATTGATGCTAGTGGATTAACACTTTTACCTGGTCTAGTTGATGTACATGTACATTTTAGACAACCTGGTCATGAAGAAAAAGAAACGATCCATACAGGATCATTAGCGGCAGCACATGGTGGCTTCACGTCCGTATTTGCGATGCCTAATATCATTCCTTCACCAGATACTAAAGAAGTAATGGAAGAGTATCTTGAACTAATTAAAAAGGAATCCATTGTTCATACATATCCATATGGTACGATAACGAAAAATGAACAAGGAAAAGAATTATCAGATCTTGATGCTATGAATGCATTAGGTGTTCATTGGTTTAGTGATGATGGTGTTGGAATGAATGATCAGAGCATCATGAAATTAGCTCTAGAAAAAAGCAGAGAACAAAACTTCATCGTTGCATGTCATACAGAAGATTTGCAATATAGACCAAAAGGGGGAAGTGTTCATTTATCAAAAGTAAATACTGATAAAGGTTGGATCGGTATTCCAGATGAATGTGAAAGCGAACCACTAAAAGCAGATCTTCAAACTGCATTGCAAACACATGGTAGATATCATGCTTGTCATATTTCTTCTCATCAATCTGTGGAAGCTTTAAAAGAAGCAAAAAAGAATGGTGGAGATGTCAGTGCAGAAGTTACCGTACATCATCTTTTATTAGAAGATAAAGATGTAAAAGGTCCTATGTGGAAAATGAATCCTCCATTAAGAACACATGAAGATAGAATGTGTTTGATTGAGGCATTAGAGGAAGGAACATTAGATTTTATTGCTAATGACCATGCACCACATACTGCAGAAAATAAAAATAAACCAATGGCGGAATCAGCATTTGGTATCGTATCTTTAGAAACTGCATTTCCATTGCTTTATACTGAATTTGTACATAATCAGCATCGTTGGACATTACAACAATTAGTTGATTGGATGAGTGAAAAACCAGCAAAGAGATTTGGATTTAACAATTTAGGTAAAATTGAAAAAGGATATTCAAGTGATCTTGTTTTAGTTGAATTAGGAAAAGAAAATATGATCGATGTAAATTCCTTTGAATCAAAAGGAAAAAATACACCATTTCATGGTTGGAGCGTATACGCTACTGTAAAGGAAACTTTTGTTTCTGGTAAGAGCGTATGGAAGGAGAAACAATGAAAAGATATTTGGTTTTAGAAGATGGAACTTATTTTGAAGGGGAAGGCTTTGGATATGATGAATATCAAATTGGTGAATTGGTCTTCAATACTTCAATGACTGGTTATCAAGAAATCCTAACGGATAACTCTTATTGTGGTCAGATCGTTATGATGACTTATCCATTGATTGGTAACTATGGAATCAATCGTGATGATAATGAATCTGTTGTTCCTCACGTATTTGGATTTGTTATTAAAGATTATTGTGAATTTCCAAGTAATTTTAGAAATGAAGAAACTTTGGATGAATATCTTAAAAGAGTTCATATTCCAGGAATCTATGGTATTGATACAAGAGAAATCACTAAGAAGATTCGTGCCATCGGTACATTAAAAGCTTCTTTCTGTAATACAGAAGAAGAAATCAAACCATTGGTTGAAAAATTGAAACAAGCAGATTTTTTACATGATCAAGTCGCAAGAGTTTCTACAAAAACGATATATCCAATTCCAGGACGTGGTAAAAAGATCGTTGTTATGGACTTTGGAATCAAGTTATCTATCCTTAGAGAACTAGCTCAAAGAGGCTGTGATCTAATAGTTGTACCTTATGATACAAGTGCTGAAGAAATTTTAGCGATGCATCCAGATGCAGTATTCTTAAGCAATGGTCCTGGAGATCCTGCTGATTTAACAGATGTAATAGAAAATGTTAGAAAACTAATTCCAAATACAGTTATCTTTGGAATCTGTCTAGGTTGCCAACTAATTGCCCTAGCAAGTGATGCTAAAACATATAAGTTGAAGTTTGGACATCGTGGAGGAAATCATCCTGTTGTGAATCTTGAAACTGGAAAAGTAGAAATTACTTCTCAGAATCATGGCTTCGCTGTAGATATTGATTCATTAAAGAACACTGATCTAGAAATGAGCTATCAAGCTTTGAATGATAAGAGTTGCGAAGGGGTAAGACATAAGAAGTATCCTGTATTTGCGGTTCAATATCATCCTGAAGCAAATGCTGGGCCACAAGATTCTAATTACTTATTTGATAAATTTATTGAAATCATTGAAAAGGAGGGTAAACATGCCTAAACGTACAGATATTCATAAGATCATGGTCATTGGTTCAGGACCAATCGTTATTGGACAAGCAGCTGAATTTGACTATGCTGGTTCTCAAGCGTGTGCTTCCTTAAGAGAAGAAGGCTATGAAGTTATCCTGATCAACTCTAACCCAGCAACGATCATGACGGATTCTACGATTGCGGATAGAGTTTATATTGAACCACTCACTTTAGAATTCGCAAAGAGAGTCATTTTTAAGGAAAGACCTGATGCTATTCTTGGTTCTTTGGGTGGACAGACAGGTTTAAATCTAGTCGTTGAACTCGCAAATGATGGTATCTTAGATGATTTTGGTGTTGAAGTTTTAGGTACAGATATCGATGCAATCAATCAAGCTGAAGATAGAGAAAGATTTAGAAGCTTGATGCAAGAATTGAATGAACCAATTCCTGAAAGTGATATTTGTCATTCTATTGAAGAAGCAGTAGAGTTTGGAAAAAGAGAAGGATATCCACTTGTTATCAGACCTGCATATACATTAGGTGGCACAGGTGGCGGATTTGCACATAACGAAGAAGAATTGAGATTGATTGCGGATTCTGGTCTAAAGATGTCTCCTGTTCATCAGATCCTTGTTGAACAATCTATTGCTGGATATAAAGAAATTGAATATGAAGTAATGCGTGATGCAAAGGATAACGCAATCGTTGTATGTAATATGGAGAATTTAGATCCAGTTGGTATTCATACAGGTGATTCTATCGTTACTGCACCTGTTCAAACATTGACAGATCATGAAAATCAAATGTTACGTAATGCTTCATTAAAGATCATTCGTGCATTACATATCTGTGGTGGATGTAATGTTCAATTAGCATTAGATCCTAAAAGCTTTAAATACTATGTTATCGAAGTGAATCCTCGTGTATCAAGATCAAGTGCTTTAGCTTCTAAAGCAACAGGTTATCCAATCGCAAGAATTTCAGCTAAGTTAGCTGTTGGACTTGGATTAGATGAAATCATTAATCCAATTACTGGTACATCATATGCATGTTTTGAACCTGCATTAGACTATATTGTTACTAAATTCCCAAGATTACCATTTGATAAGTTCCCTAATGCTGATAGAAAATTAGGAACTCAAATGAAAGCAACGGGTGAAGTTATGTCTATTGGACGTAATTTTGAAGAATCATTCTTAAAATCAGTTCGTTCTTTAGAAATCAAAGTAGATCATATTGAAAAGAAAGAATTTTATGATCTTAGTAAAGAAGAACTCTTCTCTAAGATTGGTGGTCGAGATGATGAAAGAATTTTTGCGGTAGCTGAATGGCTAAGAAGAGGATATGATGCAAAGAGTGTTCATGATGTAACGAATATTGATTATTGGTATCTATCACATATTCAACGAATCATTGATCTAGAAAAAGAGATGAAGGATCATGTTGGTAATATTGAGATATTAAAGAAATTAAAGAAATATGGTTTTGCGGATTCTTTCATCGCAAGAAATTGGGATATGAAAGAATTTGATCTATATAACTTAGAAAAGAAGGAAGGAATTACACCTGTTTATAAGATGGTTGATACTTGTGCTGGTGAATTCCGTTCTGAAACACCTTATTTCTATTCTACATATGAACATGAGAATGAATCTATTCGCAGTGATAAAAAGAAAATCATCGTTTTAGGCTCAGGACCAATTCGTATTGGACAAGGTGTTGAGTTTGACTATGCTACTGTTCATTGTATTGAAACTTTACATGATGAAGGCTATGAAGCTATTATTATCAATAACAACCCAGAAACAGTTTCTACTGATTTCTCTATTTCTGATAAATTGTATTTTGAACCATTGACAACTGAAGATGTCATGCATGTCATTGACTTAGAAGATCCAATTGGAGTCATTGTTCAATTTGGAGGACAAACTGCAATCAATTTAGCTGATTCATTAGTGGAACACGGAATCAAGATCTTAGGTACATCTTTAGATTCAATTAATAAAGCAGAAGACCGTCATGAGTTTGAAGCTATGTTAGAAAAACTAGAGATTCCTCAACCTGAAGGTATGACAGCCACTACTGTAGAAGGTGCTTTAGAAATTGCACATAAGATTTCTTATCCTGTATTAGTTAGACCTTCTTATGTATTGGGTGGTAGAGCGATGGAAATCGTACAGGATGATGATGAACTGAAGAAATATATGGCTACTGCGGTTAAAGAAATTTCTCATGATTCTCCAATTTTGGTTGACCGCTATGTATTAGGAAAAGAATGTGAAATCGATGCAATCGCAGATGGTAAGGATGTTTATATACCTGGTGTCATGGAACATATTGAAAGAGCAGGTATTCACTCTGGCGACTCTATTTCTGTTTACCCAACGCAGTCACTCTCTAAAGAAGTGAAAGATACGATCATTGATTACGCTACAAGAATTGGTAAGGGTTTTGGATTTGTTGGTCTATATAATATTCAATTTATTGTTGATAAGAACAATAAGGTATATGTTTTAGAAGTAAACCCTAGATCTAGTAGAACTGTACCATTCTTATCTAAGATTACAGGTGTACCAATGTGCACTGTCGCAACAAAAGCAGTACTTGGTGAATCTATTGAACAACAAGGTTATACACCAGGTTATCATACAGAAGATTCTTCTAGAGTGTATGTAAAAGCTCCAGTATTCTCATTTGCGAAGCTAAGAAGCGTAGATACAGTTCTTGGTCCTGAAATGAAATCTACTGGTGAAGCACTTGGTGGTGATACAAGTTTAGAAAATGCATTGTATAAGGCACTTGTTGCAAGCGGAGTCAAGATTCCTATGTATGGAACGGTACTTATGACGATTGCAGATAGTGATAAGAATGAAGCTTTGAAGATTGCAAAGAGACTTTATTCTATTGGATATGGTATCTACGCTACTTCAGGTACTGCTAAGTTCTTGAGAGAGAATGGCTTGTTTGTTCATGTTGCTTCTAAAATTAATGATGAAGATGCTAAGGAAAATGTATTAGATATCATTCAACAAGGAAAAGTATCCTTTGTAATCAATACGATGGAAGACAAGAATAAAGAAACAAGTTTAGATGGTTTCTTGATTCGTAGAGTTTCTGCAGAAAATAATATTTCTTGTATGACATCTTTGGATACTGCTGATGCATTATGCAGAGTTCTTGAATCTAGAAGTTTTTCTATGATATCAATGAATGAAATGGGAAAATAATGAATACAGATAGAGCTAAGATTTTAGAAAATACATTGATTGGAAAAGATGTATATAAAATGACACTTGAGACAAAACTTTCAAAAGAAGTTTCATGTGGTCAATTTGTTGAAGTAGAAGTCCCTGGTTATTTTTTAAGAAGACCAATTTCTGTATGTGAAGTAATTGAAGATACGATCATTCTTGTTTATAAAGTCGTTGGTGATGGTACAACATGTATGTCTGAAATGAAGGAAGGAGAAACACTTTCTTTGTTTGGACCATGTGGTACTGGTTTTCCTGTAGAAGATAGAGAAGTCCTATTGATTGGTGGAGGCGTTGGCGTTCCACCATTACTAGAGACAGCGAAACAATATAAAAAGAAGAATCAAAAGATTACAGTTGTATTAGGCTTTAATAGTGAACAAGATATTATTTTAGAAGATGCTTTTAAAGCATTCACTAATGAAATATATATCGCAACGATGGATGGCAGTATTGGAACAAAAGGTACTGTTCTAGATGCTATTAAAGAAAATGATATTCAATGTTCTTATGTGTTATCTTGTGGACCTTTACCAATGTTGAAAGCTTTAAATGAAAAGTATTCAGAAGGTTGTATTTCATTGGAAGCAAGAATGGCATGTGGAATGGGTGCATGTATGGGATGTGTTGTGAAAGATCAAGAGGGAAACAGTTTACGTGTATGCAAAGATGGACCTGTTTTCCCAATTGGAAAGGTGGTGCTCTAATATGGATCTATCAGTTCAATTACCTGGTTTAAATCTTAAGAATCCAATCATTCCTGCATCTGGTTGTTTTGGGTATGGAAGAGAATTTGCGGAATTATATGATCTATCGATCTTAGGTGGTATCGCAATCAAATCAGCAACTCCATTAGAAAGATTTGGGAATCCAACTCCACGTATTGCTGAAACACCTAGCGGAATGCTAAATGCAATTGGGCTACAGAACCATGGTGTAGATTACATTATTCAAAATGAATTACCTTTCTTGTCTCAATATGATACAGAAATCATTGCTAATGTCGCAGGTAGTACAGAAGAAGATTATGTTACTGTCATTGAAAAGATGAATGATGAACCTGTTGTTAAGGCGTTTGAATTGAATATTTCTTGTCCAAACGTAAAACATGGTGGAATGGGACTTGGAACTGATCCAGAACTTGCAAAACATATTACAAAGATGTGCAAAGCTGTTTCAAAGAAACCTATTTATGTAAAGCTATCACCAAACGTTACGAATATCGTTTCTATTGCTAAGGCAGTAGAAGAAGGTGGTGCAGATGGACTTGTTATGATCAATACTTTACTTGGTATGAGAATTGATTTGAAAACAGGAAAACCAGTCATTGCTAATACGACTGGTGGATTAAGTGGACCAGCTGTAAAGCCGGTTGGAGTTAGATGCGTATATCAATGCGCAAAAGAAGTGAATATTCCTATCATTGGTGTTGGTGGTATTTCTTCTAGTGAAGATGTTTTAGAATATTTATATGCAGGAGCGAGCGCTGTTGAAGTTGGTGCAGCAAACTTTAAAGATCCGTTTATTTGCAAAAAGATCATTGAAGAATTACCAAAAACTTTGGAAAAATATAGATTATCATCTGTTAAAGAAGCAACAGGGAGGAGTTTAAGATGAGTAAGACAATTATTGCGTTAGATTTTTCTAACAAAGATCAAGTATTAGAATTCTTGAAACAATTTGATGAACCGGTATATGTAAAGATTGGTATGGAACTAACATATGCTTGTGGATTGGATATCGTAAAAGAAGTAAAGAAGATGGGACATAAGATATTCTTAGATCTAAAACTTCATGATATTCCAAATACTGTCAAAGGCGGAATGAAGAACTTAGCTAAACTTGGTGTAGATA
>CAVCCE010000040.1:0-8878 GCA_963600555.1 Duodenibacillus sp. | reverse complement strand
ATGACAGCGATGATAATTGTGAGACTTGATAATAATATTTATTTGAAAAGTTTTTTAGCAATTATATTTTTGGCATTTTGTGTTTTCTATACAATTCAATCATTGAAAAAAGAGAAAACAATCACAATGAATATTAATGATTCTTATAAAATATTCCATTATTCAGTGTATGTCAGTCTTTTGACAATTTTGTTTTTATTGATTTTTTGAAAATTTTATAACCAAAGTAAGTAAAAGTCCATGAAATAATGGGCTTTTTAATGTTGTTAGGTTATAATCATTCCCGTGAGGAAATGATTATGAAAGCTGCTTTTTTTGATATAGATGGGACATTGAAACCGTTTAATGAAAATGAATTAAGAGATTCAACGATCGATATGTTGAAACAATTACAAGATAAAGGAATCAAGGTCTTTTTGGCAAGTGGTAGACCACCAGTACAGCTACCTTTATTAGGTGAAAAACTCAATGCATTTCATTGGGATGGATATATTTTATTGAATGGTCAATATGTCATGGATGAAGAACGTAATTGTATCTATAAATTACCAATTCCTACAGAGGCTTTAAAACAATTGGTGCCTTGGTTAAAAGAACATGCAGATTATCCATGTCCATTTATGGAAGAAGATTATTCTTATGATATTACATTCAATGAAGAACATTACAACTATCTAAAGAGCATTGGACAAGAAGATAAAATGCCTAAGATCGATGATCCTGAACGTTCTTATACACATGATACATATCAGATCTGTCCATATATCAAACAAGAAGAAGACGATGAATGGGTAAGTCACGCTCCTGGTATCAAGTCAGCACGTTGGACACCTGCTTTCGCAGATATGATTCCTGAAAATGGTGGAAAACCTGTAGGAATTCAAGTAATGTTGAATAAAATTGGTGTTGATGTAAAAGACTGTATTGCGTTTGGTGATGGTGGGAATGACATCACGATGTTGGAATATGCTGGAATTGGTGTTGCGATGGGTAACGCAAATGATGAAGTGAAGAGTCATGCAGATTACGTTACAGATGATTGTGATAAAGATGGTCTAAGAAAAGCTTTTGAACACTTTGGTATCTTGTAAAATTCAGTTTTTGTTCACTTAAGAAGAGAAGAAATATAGTATCCTAGATGAGTGTTGGGAGAATATCATGTTTAACTTTTTGAAGAAATTAAAAAAAGAGAAAAAAGAAGAAAAGAAAGAAATCAAACCTGAAACAAAACAAGAACTTACAAATGGTCTGGCTAGAGGAATGTATTGCGAAAGTTGTGGATACATGGAAGTTAATGAAGATAGTAACGCACTTCCTATGGAAGGATACGCTATCTGTCCAAATTGCGGAGACTTCATGAAAATCGGATGGTTCTTGAAAGTGGAAGGTGGTTATCGTTTAGCTGAAAATGGTGCAACTGTTGCCTTAGCGAAGAAGGCAAAGACAGGTGGTCACTATAGAGTTAGAAAACCAGGACCTAATAATAGAAGAAAGAAAGGAAATCCTAATCTTTAAGATTTCCTTTCTTTTACATTTTCGATATTTTGTAGATTGGAATCAGCTTGAAATGAAAGTAATCTAAACACATGAACAAATTAAGAAATAAATTACAGAAATTCTTTTATAACAAATATGGTGCAGATCAATTAGGTCTAGCAATCGTAGGTACTTCTTTGATTCTAAGTATCTTAGCTTCTATTACTAGATTTGTATTATTCTCTTTAGTATCTATTGTTCTTATGGGATATGAGTTCTATCGTATGTTCTCTACGAACTATGTCAAAAGAAGAATAGAAAATGACCACTATCTAGAATTTAAGAAAGTTGTTTCTAGAAGATGGAAGGTCATTAAGATGAACTTTACAGATAAGAGCTATCACTATTATCTATGCCCAAATTGTCATCAGATGGTACGTGTTCCTAGAGGAAGAGGTAAGATCTTGATTACTTGTCCTAGTTGTAGAAAAGAATTTGAAAAGAAGAGCTAAAGACACTGAAATGGTGTCTTTTTATAATGCTTGGTATGCAATTAATAATAGGCAGTATCAAACAAATTCCACGAATTTGAAAGAATAATAAAAATACTGCATAAATATGCAGTATCTTACATGTATATACAGTGAGCGGTAAGGGACTCGAACCCATGACCCCCTCCACGTCAAGGAGGTGCTCTCCCAACTGAGCTAACCACTCGCAATGCTTGAGTATTCTAACATAAAATTGGATGTTTGTGAAAGTGAAATTCTATGAGAAAATAGATACATGAAAGTTTTATTTGTGGATACAAGTGAAGAAGAACATGGTCTTTTAGAAAAAGGAATCTTAAAGTGTAGTGATGTATTAAAAGAGAATGGTATTGAAACAGAAATCATTTGGGCATATGAGAAGATACATCCATGTACTTCGTGTGGAAAGTGTTTGAAAAGAAGAACATGTTTATTTGAAGGAATCGTGAATGAGATTTCTGAAAAGAGTGATGAATTTGATGCGTTAGTAGTAGGAGTAGATGTTATTTTCTCTCAACCTAGTAAACCCGCAATAGACTTCATGGATTGTTTATTTAGAAGTTGTAATGAAAGATATGTAGGAAAGTGTGGGGCTGTTATTCTTTCTAGTAGAAATGATAATACACAGGTAGCGTATGATAGGATGAATCATTATTTCTCATCTTCTTGTATGCCTGTTATTACAGGCAGATATCAGAATACGATCATTGAAGATGATGATAGATCAATGAAAGAGATGGAAACATTGGGTAAGAATCTATCATGGATATTAAAATGTATTCAGTTAGGAAAACAAGAAGGAATCATAAATGATATACAAGTAGATAAACTTGATGAATTTATGAGAGGAAGATAATGTACAATAATAGTAGAAATGAGGAATAAACATGAGTTATAAAGAAAATTACCAGGAATGGTTAGACAATTTAGAAGATGAATCTTTAAAACAACAATTGATTGATATTCAAGATGATGAAGTAGAAAAAGAAGATCGTTTTTATATGAATCTTTCTTTTGGTACTGCAGGATTAAGAGGAAAAGTAGGTGCTGGAACAAACCGTATGAATATGTATACGGTAGGAAAAGCAACACAAGGTATTGCACAGTTTATCGTTAAACATGGACAAGAAGCAATGGATAAAGGTGTTGTGATTGCACATGACCCTAGACACTTTTCTAGAGAGTTTTGTGAATTGGCTGCAGGAATCTTTGCGGCAAATGGAATCAAGGTCTATACTTTTCCGTCTTTAAGACCTACACCAGAACTTGCGTTCTTGATTCGTAAATTAGGTACAACAGCAGGTATCAATATTACAGCTTCTCATAATCCAAAAGAATATAACGGATATAAAGCATATTGGACAGATGGATGTCAGGTATCTAGTGAAATCGCAGATGGAATGCAGAGTGAAATCAATTCTGTTGATATTTGGAATGGAATCAAGAAGTCTTCTTATGAAGAAGGTGTCAAAGAAGGTAAGATCGTTATCTTGGGTGAAAAAGAAGATAGAGAATATCTAGATAAGATCGAAGGACTCGCAATTCATTCAGGTGATGAAATTGATTTATCGATTCCACTTGTATATACACCACTCAATGGTTGTGGCTCTATTCCATTTAGACAAATGTTGAATGATAGAGGATTCAATAACTGGAAAATCGTTCCTGAACAAGAACAACCAGATCCAGACTTTACAACAGTTGGTTATCCTAATCCAGAAGATCCTAAGGCATTCGCATTGAGTGAAAAATATGGCAGAGAATTTGGAGCTGAACTATTGATGGCTACAGATCCTGATTCCGATCGTTTCGCTATTGAAATCAGAGATAATGATGGTAACTATGTTCCATTAAACGGAAACCAAACAGGTTACTTATTAGTTAATTACATCTTAGAAGGTCATAAATCAGCTGGTACATTACCTGAAAAGGGTGCTATGGTAAAGTCTATCGTTACTTCTAACTTATCTACAAAGATAGCTAAGGCATATGGAGTAGAAATGTTTGAAACATTGACAGGTTTCAAGAACATTTGTGGTAAGATCCCATATCTTCATGAACATGGATATACATATCTATTTGGTTATGAAGAAAGTGTTGGATATGCTGGATGTGAAGATATTCGTGATAAAGATGGTATCTCTGCTGGAATGCTCGTAACAGAAGCTGCAGCTTACTATAGAAAACAAGGTAAGACATTATGGGATGTTCTTCAAGATATCTACGCAACATATGGTTATACATGTGAAGAAGGTGTAAACCTCATTCTTGAAGGTATTCCAGGTAAAGAAAGAATTGCTCGTATGATGAAGTGGATCCGTGCAGAAAAACCTACACAAATTGGCGAATATCATGTTGATCATATCATTGACTATATTGATGGATATGAAGATCTACCACCTCATAACGCATTAAGATTCTTCATTGATGATGATACTTGGTTCGCTATTAGACCGAGTGGTACAGAACCAAAGATCAAGATGTATTTCTATTCTACAGATGCTTCTTTAGAAAAAGCGAAAGCTAAGAATGAAGCTATTAAATCTAGTATTTTAGAAATGATCAATTCAGTTGAGTAAGGAAGAGAAGAGATTCTCTTCCTTTTTGGTATAATGGTAAGGATGATTTGTGTATATACGTTAAAAAATTGGTATTTTGAAAAAGTAAAAGAAAAGTATCGTGTCTGGGGAAATATTAGTGGAAACGATAATTTTGAAGATGGACAATGGATCCATACATCTTTTGTAACGAAGTTGGAAGTAGAGTGGGGTGCACTCCATATTTATACAGAGAATTCTGAATATCTAGCGAAATATGTGGAACATGATGCTTTAGATAAGAGAGTCTTACGTAGAGCACTACGTGATTATTTGTGGCCTGATGATGTTGTTGTATTCAATAAGATCAAACAATCAGAATCTAGGAAACAAAGTATTCCACAAAAGAAAGAAACACCGGATGATTATCGTACATGTTCTATCCTTACATTCTCTTCTGATATATTGAATCATTTCGTATCATTAGAATTAAGACATGGTAAAAAGATCTATCGTAGATTAGATTATGATATTCAAAGAGGAATGTTTGAAGATGCTTTTGTATTAACAGATTCAACATTAGATTATTATTTTAGATTCTTCCCTTATGGAAAGTATGCATATCAATTTGATGAATGGAAAGGGAAGTTTACACCAGTATTTATTAAGAATATTGGTAGTGAAGTATTCTATGCGAGTACTGTATATGGAGACTATGAGATACAACCGCATACAACAGTATTGATATCACAATCTCATTCTGATGAAAGAATGAATACGACATTAGAAGAAACAACAAACAGTAAAACAACTGTACTAACACATGCATCTATTAAGATGAAATGAGAATCTATGAAAAAGTATAAAGAAAGAATATTCAATATCATACAAATAGGAGATAAGAGAGATATCGTTTCAAGATGTTTTGATATCTTTCTTACAATTACGATCTTCTCTAATATCTTAGTAACACTATTAATGACATTTGAAGAGTTGACTTCCTATTTTTCACTGTTTAAAGGAATTGAAACAGTTACATTGATTGTGTTTTGTGTGGAATATATCTTGAGAATTTGGACGGCAGATCTTCTATATCCTAAGTTAGGCACTATTCAATCAAGAATTAAATTCTTATTATCATTTGATGGTATCGTTGATTTTCTAACGATCGTACCAGCATTCTTCTTATCTGGATTTGTATTCTTTAGAATGTTAAGAGTGGCACGTATCTTTCATTTGTTTCGTTTGAATGCGCAATATGATTCTTTTAATGTCATAACGACTGTTTTAAAAGAAAAGAAGAATCAAATCATTTCATCTGTATTTATCGTATTGATATTGATGTTAGCGAGTGGAATGTGTATGTATAGCGTAGAACATAATGCACAACCAGAAGTGTTCAAGAATGTATTTAGTAGTATCTGGTGGAGCGTATCTACTTTATTGACCGTAGGATATGGCGATATCTATCCGATTACGACACTTGGAAAGATCATGGCTATTTGTATTGCTTATCTTGGAGTGGGTGCTGTAGCGATTCCTACAGGTATCATCAGTGCTGGTTTTGTAGAACAATACCAGAAGAAGAGCAGTTCTACAAATATCAAAAAAGAAGATCTGAAATCTATTGTAGAGATACAAGTGGATGAAAGATATCAAGGAAAAACAATTAAAGAAATTGAAGAGATAGAGAGTATCAATATCTATCTTGTATTAAGAGATGATTTGTCTATCCTTCCTCAAAAAGAAATGGTTGTTAAGAACAATGATATTTTGATATTGAGAATGGAAAGATAATCTTAAGTTGTATATCTGTAGTTGTCATGATAAAGTAACAAAGTTAAAAATGAGGTAAATATATGGAAGCATTTGTAGCTTGGTGGGCATCACATATTGCCTTACCACATTGGTTAAGTGTATTTTTTGTATCAATGATTCCACTGATTGAAGAACGTGGTGGACTTGTATTAGCGAAGTTATTGAATATGCCTATTTGGTCAGGTGTATTTTGGTGTGTTATTGGAAATATCATTCCAATTCCATTTATTCTTTTATTGATCAAGAAGATCTTACATTGGATGAGTGAACATCATATGAGTAAAGTTACAGATTGGTTGATGGAAAAGGCAACAAAGAATAAACCTAAGATCGATAAGTATGGTTTCTGGGGATTGATGTTATTTGTTGGTATTCCTCTACCTGGAACAGGTGCTTGGAGTGGTGCTCTTGTTGCGAGTGTATTTGATATGGATCTTAAGAAGTCATCACTTTCTATCTTGTTAGGTGTATTCTTAGCTGCAGTGATCGTAACGTTCCTTTCCTATGGAATGTTAGGCTCTGTGATTTCTTAAGAGGCGTTATGAAGTATAGTGCTTTGATATGTGCTGCAGGAAGTGGCACAAGAATGAAGTTAGGTTACAACAAGGTCTACGCAAAGCTTAAGACAGGGGAAACGATTTTAGATACAACGATACAAGTATTTGAAGAAGATGATGATTGTGATGAGATCATTGTTGTAAGTGATCCTGAAGAATATCTTCAACAACATCATGGTAAGCTGAGTGGGAAAGTAAAGAAAGTCGTTCCTGGTGGAGATACAAGACAACAATCTGTACATAATGGACTTGTTGAAGTCAGAAATGAGTATGTCATGATCCATGATGGTGCTAGACCTTATCTTTCTCAAGAAAATCTAGATTCTATCAAGAATACATTAGAGAAAGATGATGCGTGTCTATTGATGGTACCTTGTAAAGATACGATCAAAAGAGTCATCAATGGATATGTAGAAACGACATATGATAGAAGTACATTGATGAATGCACAAACACCACAAGCATTTAAGACATCCTTGATCTTAGAATGTAGCTCTAAAGCAATTAAAGAAGGATATGTAGGAACAGATGATGCTTCACTTGTAGAAAAGTATAGTGATGTAAAAGTGAAAGCTGTAGAAGGAAGTTACGCTAATATCAAGATCACAACGATAGAAGATCTAGGCTAGATAAGATTTCATCTAGCTTTTTTTTGTGGGATTTTGTAATTTCTTGTGAATATTTATATAGGAGGAAATCTATGAAATGCCCAAGATGTTTGAATGAAGATGAATCATGGTTCTATTTAGGTAGTAAAGGTTGGTATTGTAGAAAATGTATTTCTTTTGGAAGGATCTTGATAGAAGAAGATAGAGAAAGCATTGGATTAACTATTAATGAAGATGAGGCAAAGGAATATACATTGAAATATCCTTTGACGGAAGAACAGAAGAGGATTGCTGCAGGTATCCTTCGATATATTCCTACAAGTGATGTATTGGTTCAGGCGGTATGTGGTGCAGGAAAGACAGAAATCGTCATACCTGCTATTTCTGAATATCTTTCACAAAAGAAGAAAGTGTGTTTTGCGATATCAAGAAGACAAGTCGTGTTGGAGGTGGCTGATAGATTACAAGGATATTTTAGAAATACGAAAGTGATTGCGGTATGTGGTGGATATACAGATGTCATTGATGGTGATCTGATTGTTTGTACGTGTCATCAATTGTATCGGTATTATGATGCATTTGATCTATTGATATTAGATGAATGTGATGCGTTTCCATACAAAGGAAATGAAGTATTAAAGAATATCGCAAGGACATCATGTAGAGGAAATATCATCTACTTAACAGCTACTCCAGATGAAGAATTAAAACAGAGAGTAGAAGAAGGTACATTGATTTGTTTGAAATTAAATCGTAGACCTCATGGAAAACCAATTCCTGTACCTAGGAAGATCATCTGTATGGAATGGATGAATGTATTTCTTTTATATCATTGGTTAAAAAGATATGAACAACATCCACGTATCGTTTTTCTTCCGTCTATCCAACAAACAAATCGTATTGGTAAACTGTTTGGTTTGTTTATGAATTGTTATGTTTGTACGAGTAAGAGTGAAGATAGAGATGAGATCATAGAACGATTTAGACAAGAAAAGAATGGTGTGATGTTTTCTACAACAGTATTAGAAAGAGGTGTTACATTTCCTCATACGGATGTTTGTGTGATACATGCAGAACATCCTGTGTTTGATGAAGCTAGTTTGATACAGATGGCAGGTAGAGCTGGTAGAGATTTTAATGATCCTACAGGAGATGTGTTATTTCTGTGTAATGAGAAAAGTGATGTAGTGGATCAATGTATTGAATCTATCCAGGAGGCAAATCGATCATGCGATGCTTGATGTGTGGAAAAGAATTAGGAGAAGGTAGTATTCGTGATATCTTTATTGGAGAAGATGAGGTATGTGAAGAGTGTAGAAAACAATGGTTGAAAAAGAATATTACATTTGAAC
>CAVCCE010000039.1:0-8916 GCA_963600555.1 Duodenibacillus sp. | reverse complement strand
AGAAGATCCAAGTTACGATATAGCCTGAGATAACTGCCACTGCGGTAAATGGAATACCTATTCTCATAAAGTCTTTTGTAGATACTTCGTATCCTTCTTTCTGTAGAATACCAATTCCAGCGATATTAGCTGATGCTCCTACTGGTGTCAGGTTTCCTCCAAGCGTAGCACCAATCAATAGTCCAAAATACAATAAGTAAGGTTCAATCCCCATTGCTAAAGCAATACCTTTTACAACTGGTAGCATTGTCGCAACATATGGAATATTATCCACAAATGCAGATACAGCTACTGATACAAATACGATCATTGTATACATCAAGAATACAGAATTCCCACCAACCTTGATAAACATATCCGCAATCGCATCGATTACTCCTGCTTCTGTAATACCAGCTATAACAATAAATAATCCAGATAACAACAATAATGTTTGATAATCAATTGATTTAAATGCTCTCTTCCATACATCTGAGCTTTTTTCTTTGATCATTTCATAGATACATCCTACGATGCCAAATGCTAAACAAATAAAACCATTTGTTAATTCCGGTTTATTTTCAAACTGACTTGCTGTAATCAATGCAATAATTACACCAAACAACAATACTGTAGGAACATAATCGCTTACCTTCGCAGTTACGTCTTCATGAACCGGATTACTATTCTTTCTAAATAAATACAATAAGATAGGAACCGTCATAAGAGCGCCAACTTCTACAGATAGACAAATAGATGGTTTTCCTAAGAAAACAAAGAAATCATTAAAACTCATATTAGCAGCTGCACCTAATAGAATACTTGTCGTATCCCCCACCAATGTCGCTGCACCTTGTAAATTTGAAGAGACCGCAATCGATATAATGACTGGAACTGGATTCGTATCCAATTTCTTGCACACCTCCAAACCAATTGGAGCAACCATTAGTACTGTCGCAACATTATCTACAAACGCACTAACAACACCTGAGAATAAAGATAACGCAACGACCGCCCACTTAACATTTGGTACAATCTGTAACAATTTCTCTGCCATTAACATTGGCATATTACTTTCAATAAACAGTTCAACAACGATCATCGTTCCTGCCAGCATCATAATAATGTTCCAATCAATGGCACCTAATACATTTTGAATTGGTAAGATTCCAACGACCACAAATATACCCGCCGCAATCAACGCAGTAATATATCTATAATCAGGCAATAACAATAAACATACATACATGATTGCGAACAAGATCAACGCAAATATCATACATAACCTCCCCTAATGTCGATTTATTTTATCATATCCTATATTTCTTTTTGTTAAACATATATGTTTATTTGTAAAATTCTTAATTTTGTTCTTTAAAGATAGAAAGTTGTAAGTCTTCTGTAAGATTTGTATGATAATATTTTCGAAGAATAGAGGTATCTAATTATGAAGAAAAAATCAAAAATCATTCTTATTTCATTAATATGCATTTCATTTATATCAATTGGCATATTCTTTATCCTAAAATCATTTTTCTCATCTAACGATACTTCAACGATATATGTTCAAAA
Source organism: Duodenibacillus sp. (assembly GCA_963600555.1). GTDB lineage: Bacteria > Bacillota_I > Bacilli_A > Erysipelotrichales > Erysipelotrichaceae > Bulleidia. The sequence continues at coordinate 7,365 of CAVCCE010000039.1, read as the reverse complement.
AGTATCTTCTTTAACAGGAACATCCTATATACAAAATCGTTATTCTGGTGTGGTTGAATCACAAGAAACATTAGACATTAGTTTCGATTCTTCTAAAACATTAGCTGAAGTCTATGTAGAAGAAGGACAAGAAGTTCATAAAGGAGATAAGTTATTCTCTTATGATACAACAGAAGCATCCAATTCTATCCAACAAAAGCAATTGGATATCGAAGCACAAAACAACGAAATTACTGCAAAAAACAATGAAATTGCAGATTACAACAACCAAATTAATAATGGTGGTGACAAAGTAGAAATTCAGTCTCAAATCAACGAGGCAAATTACGCTATTAGGCAAGCACAAAATACGATCAAAGCCACTCAAACAGAAATCGATCAATTAAACAAGCAGATAGAAAATGCAACAATAACTTCTACAATTAATGGAACAATAAAAGAAATTAACAAAGATGGTGGTACGGATAGTAGTGGCAACGCAAAGCCTTTAATTTCCATAACACAAACTGGTGAATTTAGAGTAAAAGGAACAATTGCTGAAACTGGAACGATTTCGGAAGGAAGTTCTGTCATCGTAAGAAGTCGTATCAATGAAGATAATGTTTGGAAAGGAACGGTCACAAAAGTAGATACAGAACCACAAACAAACACAAATAGTTATTATAGTAGTTCTAGTAGCGATTCTGCATCTAAATATCCATTTTACGTAACATTAGACAGCAGTGATGGTCTTATGTTAGGACAACACGTTTATATTGAATTAGATAATGGCCAAAGCGCAACAAAAGAAGGTATCTGGTTAGATAGTAGTTTTATTTCTTATGACGATAATGGTAATCCTTTTGTTTGGATATCTGAAAATGACAAATTAAAGAAACGTTCCATTGAAGTTGGAAGTACAGATGAAGATACTTATACAACACAAATCATTTCTGGTCTAACAAAAGATGATTACATTGCTTGGGCAGATGACACTTATACAGAAGGTATGAAGACCACTTCTGAAACGGATGGTGAATGATATGCTTCTAGAACTAAAGAATATCTTTAAAAACTATAATGAAGAGCAAATGATAGTTCCTGTATTAAAAGATGTTTCTTTTCATGTAAACGAAGGAGACTATGTTGCAATCATGGGACCTAGTGGTTCTGGTAAAACAACGCTTATGAATATCATTGGTTGTTTAGATAAGATGAGTGAAGGAAGCTATTTCTTCGATCAAGAAGATGTATCTAAAATGGATGAAAATACATTAAGTGATCTTAGATTAAACAAGATTGGTTTTGTATTCCAAAACTTCAATCTATTAAACTCAGAAACAGCACAAGAAAATGTTGCCCTTCCTTTGATTTATGCAGGAATAAAAAAAGAAGAACGTAATGAAAGAGCAAAAGAAGCTCTTACAAAGGTTGGTTTACAAGAACGTACACAATTCAAGCCAAATCAATTATCCGGTGGTCAAAAGCAAAGAGTAGCGATTGCCCGAGCAATCATCAATCATCCAAAGATCTTACTTGCTGATGAACCTACAGGTGCATTAGATCAAGCAAGTGGTAAACAAGTCATGGAATTGTTTCAATCTTTAAACGATGAAGGTGTTACGATCATCATGATCACACATGACGCAAAAGTAGCGAGTCATGCAAAGAAAGTACTACATATCATTGACGGAGAAATCACAGAAAACAAAAATGGAGGTGTTTTATGAAACCACAATCCAAAAAAGGAATCATTATCACTTCTGTAGGAATCATCTGTATTGCTTCAGTTATTGGAATCAAGATCTATTTAGATTCTTCAAGTACGATTGAAGTTAACTCTGTTGCTTCACTGAATACTGGTTATTATGATGATCCAACTACTTCTTCAGGATTTGTTTCCAATTCTGATGCACAATCTATCTATTATGATTCCTCTAAAACGATAACACAGATTTATGTTCAAGTTGGTCAATCTGTTAATGCTGGTGATCCTCTTCTTTCTTATGATCTAGCATCAATTCAATCAACCATTGAATCCAATCAATTAGATATTGAAAAAATACAAAATTCTATTTCTTTAGCGCAATACCAATTAACAAAGCTAACAAATACAACCCCTGACCCTTCTCCTACTCCAGAGGCTAGTGCCACTCCAACAGCTGATCCTGTACCTTTGCCTCTTCCTTCTATACCACAAAAAGATGAAAATGGATATTATCCATACATTCTTTCTTTAGAACAAGCAGAAAACTATTACACCGGATACAAGATTTATTACACAGATAATGAAGAAAATCTAGAAAACGATCCTTCTTCAGAATCTACATGGAGTGAGGAATATATTGAACCAACAGATGATAAGACATGTTGGTATTGGGTAGAATATACATACCTTGATGGTTCAACCACTACTTACAACAATGACGATATTAAAACATACATTTCTCAAAATGATATTCATATCGTTGGTTCCAAACAAGATCCATATGTTTTCAATTTAACAGAAGAAAGTTCTTCAAATGAAGAAGTTGGTATCATTTATGGGAAATTGTTTAAAGATAATTCCGAAAATAATCAATACTTTCAATTCAATCTTTACTCATTAAATGATGATGGAGAATATGAAGTAGAATCTTCTTGGAAAGTGAAATGCAACAAATTCGCTCAACAAGTTGAAAATGATGGAGATACCTATTCTCTTATCACACATTCTAAAGAAGAACAAAAATATCAAGAAGTTGAAGAACAAGAAGATACTACAGAAGATACACAAAATTATAGTGGTTATTCTGAAGCAGAACTCGCTAAAGCAATTCGTGATAAAAAACAAGAACTAGTTACTTTAGATCTTGATCTAAGAAAAGCACAATTAACTTTAAAAGAAAACCAAGAACTATTAAGTGATGGTATCGTCAAAGCAAAAAAGAGTGGTGTCATTCGTAAGGTCGGAGATATCAATGACCCGCCTACTGATGGAAGTGCCTTCTTAGAAGTAGCTGGAGGACAAGGTTATTACATTCAAGGAACAGTAAGCGAATTATTATTAGATTCCATCAAAGTCGGTGATACGATTTCAGCTTACAGTTGGACAAACGGAATCACATGTTCCGCAACGATTACTTCCATAGATACGATTCCTTCTACGAATGATTCTTACTCTGGTTCTGGTAATCCTAATGTTAGTTACTATGGATTTGAAGCATATGTAGATGATGATTCCTCACTAACGATTGGCGAATATCTAGAATTAACACTATCTACTGATACAAATACAAATGATTCCATTTGGTTATCAAAAGCATATGTAAAACAAGATGGCAAGAAATATTATGTCATGAAAGAAGAAGATGGAAAACTTGTTAAACAATACGTAACGGTTAGTAATATCGTTTGGGGTGATACCGTTGAAATTACAGATGGACTCAATGATACAGATTACATTGCGTTTGCGTATAGTAAAAATGCTATTGAAGGAACGAAAACAAAAAAAGCTGGGGAGGTAACATATGGTTGAGAATATTAGATTATCATTCCGTGGAATCTTCGCTCATAAGATGCGTTCTTTCTTAACGATGCTAGGAATCATCATTGGTATAGCTTCTATCATCGCTATCGTTTCAACAATCAAAGGAACAAATGATCAGATTGAAAAGAATTTGATTGGTTCTGGTGATAACAGCGTCAAAGTCATGTTATATCAAGACGAATGGGAATATTCCTTTGATTCTGGTATTCCAAGCGGAATCTCAACGATATCAGAAGATACGGTAGAATCACTAAAGAATATTGAACATGTAGAAGGTGTTTCTTTATATCGTTCTAGACAGAATTATCAAGTCATTTACAGAAATAATACTTCTTTAGATGGTGGATATGTAGTAGGCGTTGAACAGAACTACTTCTCCGTTGCTGGATTAACGATCAAAGAAGGTAAAGGCATTACAGATAACGACAATAAGAATTACACACAAGTAGCAGTATTAGATGAAACAAGTGCTCAGTTATTATTTGGAGATGAAGATCCAATTGGTAAAACAATAGAAATTTCCTCTATGCCATTCACGATCGTTGGTATCTGCACAGAGAAAGAAACATTTGAAGCAAGTATGGATACGATCAGTGACTACTATACATATAACCAAAGCACTGGATCTAAAGTATATGTTCCTATCGATACTTGGCATGTTTTCTATCAGTATGACGAACCGCAAAACGTTTTACTAAAAGTCGATCAAACAACAAATATGACTTCTGTTGGTCAACAAGCAGCTTCCATTCTAAATGAAACGATTACTAACTCATCCATTCAATACAAGGCACAAGACCTCTTAAAACAAGCAAAAGACATTCAATCCCTATCTCAATCAACAAACGCAATGTTGATCTGGATTGCTGGAATATCATTACTTGTAGGTGGTATTGGTGTTATGAACATCATGTTAGTAACTGTTACAGAAAGAACATCTGAAATAGGTCTTAAAAAAGCCATTGGAGCAAAGAAGAAAACGATCCTGTTCCAATTCTTAACAGAAGCTGTCGTACTCACATCAGTTGGTGGTGTCATAGGTGTCATTAGTGGAATCGGATTAGCGAAATTGATATCCATTATCAATGGAACGCCAGTTTCCATTAGTATCCCTGCTTCCATTCTTTCTGTATTATTCTCAATGATGATTGGAATCATATTTGGTTTGATTCCTAGTTACAAAGCCGCAAACCTAGACCCAATCGTTGCACTTTATCACGAATAACAAGATCAACTTTGATCTTGTTATTTTTTTGATTCTTGAAAAGTTGTGTTAGGATAGATGCATGAAAATCAAATTAACAGATGAAATAGCAGCGTTTTTAGATCGTTGCAGATATAACATTTATAACGACAACAAAAATGAATTCGTAGGTCTACATGTAACGAAATCAGAAGAAAAAACGATTCAACAAGAATTATGTGATGCTGGATTTGCGGAATTCCAAGGTAATGAAGAAGAATGGCCTTCCCTTTTTATATCGAAAAAAGAATGGGAACAAAGTCCTTATCACTCTAATGTATCCTTAGATCTTATTCGTGATTCACACTTTTCATACGAAAAAAACAAGATTGCCGGAAGAGAATTATTCAATGTTGATGCAATCCAAAAAGATCCAAATAGAGAATTAAACGACTGGATGAAATTACGTGCCATGGATGGTAACTTTGAAGCAATCTATCTCTATCAAGACGATCAAGATTGGATGGTAGATGCTCCTAGTGAAGCAACAACAAACAATCTTCCTGCTTCTAAAGCACATGGTAAAGTATTAACTTTTGGATTAGGAATTGGATATTTCATCTATATGGCAATGATGAATCCTAAAGTAGAAGAAATCACAGTCGTAGAAAGTTCTGAGGAAGTCATTGCGATGTTCCAAAGATTCTTATACCCACAATTTCCTCAAGACATCCCATTACATATCATTCACGGAGATGCATATGATTACTTCAATGAAGAATTCATATCTCAATATGATTATTCTTATACTGATATCTGGTTAAGTTCACAAGACGGTCTACAAATCATCAAGAAGTTATTACATCAATATAATCCACCATTTAATGACAGTGACTTTTGGATTGAAGATAGTTGTTTAGAAATCATATGGACATTGATATTCATGTATTTTGATGCATTAGCACATCAACAAGATGTACAAGTAAATCCACAATACGAAGATGAAATGAATAAGATCGTTTCTTACTTCTCATCTATTAATGAAGAAATCGATTCTGTAGATACGCTCAAATTCTACATGTATGATACAGAAACAATTAGAAAGATCCTCGCACAATAAAAGCCGTTCTTATGAACGACTTTTTTCATACTAATAATGGTAAGAATAATTGTGCTAATCCTAAAAAGATAAAGAATCCCAATACATCAGTAGCTGTTGTAACAAAGATTGACGAAGCAACCGCAGGATCTGCGCCTAATCTCTTTAAAGCTACAGGGACCAAGAATCCAAAGATACCTGCTACAACAAGATTTCCAATCATCGCAATAAAGATAATCAATCCCAAATAGAAATTGTTATACAACAATCCAACAATAACACCCGTAATAATACCATTCACAGCTCCGTTGATAGCACCTAATACGATTTCTTTCAAAAAAGATTTCGCATACTTCTTTAAAGAAACATCGCCTTGCGATAATTGTCTAACTAGAATGGATTGTGTTTGTGAGCCTGCATTTCCACCCATACCTGTAACGATTGTCATTGTCGCAGACAAGGCAACGACTTTAGCGATAGTCCCTTCAAATGCTTTAACTGTCAAGCTCGCAATAAACGCAGTCAATAAATTCACTAATAGCCAAGGTAATCTCAATCGAATCGATTCACGCAGTGTCGTATTCAGATGTTCTTCTGAGGATACACCACCTAATTCCAAGATATCTTCATTATATTCTTCTACGATAACATCGATAATATCATCGACAGTAATGATACCTAATATAGACCCTCTATTATTTACAACAGGAATAGCATTCAAGTCATACTTACTAACAAGCTTTGCCGCATACTCTTGATCATCTTCAGGATGTACATAGATAGGATTACTATTCATGACTTCCTTTAGTTTTGTATCACGCTTTGCAGTTAAAAAGATACGTAAGTTCGCAACACCAACAAGTTCTTGAGAATGGTTGACGATATAAATCGTTTCTAATACTTCAGATTTATTCGCAATCTGACGAATACGTGTCATGCCCTGCGCTACTGTAAGATCTTCATCCAAGGCAATATACGCAGTCGTCATGATACCACCAGCAGAATCTTCTGGATAGTTCATCAATGTACGAATGATTTTACGATCATCTTCCATCATTTGGTTGATTAAAGCTTTTCTTTGAACAATCTTCATATCACCAATCAAGTCAGCGATATCATCCTTCTGCATATAGCCAAATACTTCAATCAACTCATCATTTGGCACGCTGCCTGCAATACGAACTCTTTGTTCATCGCTACATTGTTCTAATACCTTCGCAAGGTCTTCATCCGTTAAAAGCTGACATAACTTCCATAATTCTCTATCATCAAGATCTTCTGAAATCACAGCAATATCTATTGCATTTACTTCCTCAATATAATCATGCAATTCAGCAGCTTCACTATCTTGAATAATACGTTGTAACTCTGCTAAGGTAATTTTATCTATCATTACGAAACCCTCTACATATACTATTGTAATGAATAATTTGTAAAATTTCAGAAAAAGTTAAAACAATTTTATTAAAAATGTTATAAAAAAATGAGGCTTCATCAAAACTTGTGGGTGAAAATCTAATATGTAAGTACTAAAGAAGGATCATTTTTATATTCCCATGGTAAGTAACAAGGAAT
>CAVCCE010000038.1:0-8936 GCA_963600555.1 Duodenibacillus sp. | reverse complement strand
GACAGCTGTACAATAGGGGTTTTTATGATTAGTTATAAGTATAGTGCGCTGAGCAGAGATGGTGCGAAAGTAAATGGTGTCATTGAAGCTGTTGATGAAATCCAAGCAGTAGAAAAGATCAAAGAGAAATGTCCTGTTGTATTAGATATCAGTGAAGTAAAGACAGGTGGAATCTATGATATCTTAAATGTAGAGATTGGTAAGAAAGTTGATGTGAAAGCATTATCGGTCATGTGTTCTCAATTTTCTATCATCTTAAAAGCTGGAACACCAATCAATAAAACTTTAGGAATGATTGCTTCTCAAACACAAGATAAGAAGTTAAAAAAGATGTTAGAGAAAGCAAGTGAAGATGTAGATCATGGTAGTTCTATTGAACAAGCATTTCGTAAGAATTATGATGGATTACCTGAAGTATTTTTAGAAACGATAAGAGCTGGTGAGATATCTGGTTCATTACCAACTGCTTTTGAAAATATGCATGAATATTTTGATAAGCAGTTTAAAAACAAACAGAAGATAAAATCTGTGACAAGTTATCCATTATTTATATTGGCTGTTGCGGTAGTAGTAGTTATTGTTGTTATGGTGATGGTAGTACCAACACTTACAAGTGTATTCTCGTCTCTTGGTGGCGATCTTCCATTTATTACACAGATATTGATCAATACAAGTGATTGGTTTGGAAAGTATTGGTTGTTATTGATTGGAATCATTTGTGTATTGGTCGTAATCTATAAAGTATTCACAAGTGGTGAAGATGGTAAGATAAGAAAAGGTGAGATGGTATTGAAACTTCCAATTGTTGGAAATATCAATACATTGTCTTCTGCACAAGAATTCGCGAATACGATGGCAACATTACTAGAAGCTGGATTGACCATTGGTGAAGCATTGAGAGTTACTTCAAAATGTATGAGTAATGAAGCTATCAGTTCTGAAGTGTTTGCGATGGCTGAAAAAGTGGAAACGGGCAGTTCATTAAATGAAACGATGAATAGTAGTAAATATCTACCACAAGTATTAAAAGAAATGACTGGTGTAGGTGAAAAAAGTGGTGAATTGATTGAAACTCTGAAAACGATTGGTGATTACTATTCAAATGAAGCAGATTTTGCGATGAAGTCAGCTTTAGATAAGTTAGAACCAACGATGTTGGTATTATTAGCTATCTTTGCGGGATTTATCGTTATCGCAATCTATTTACCAATGTTTACGATGTATAGTTTGATCTAGAGGTGATGTATGTTGGAATATAAATATCAATTTACAAAAGAAGAGATAGATGAAGTAATCGAATCAATGCGTTTGATTATGGATTTTGTACGTGTTCTAACTGCAGATCAAATCAAAGGGAAACATGAAATCAATTCCAATCCAGAAGATAGATATTGTTATAAATATTTAAAGAAGACAGAACCTTGTGATATCTGTATTTCTGAATCAGCATTGAAGAATAAGAAAGATGCGACAAAGTTAGAGTTCATCAATGGTGAGTGTTATCAATTCTTTGCGAGGTATGTTGTAGTTGATGGGCAGGAATGTACGATTGAAGCTGCGAAGAAGATTTCTGAAAGAGCGTTCATTGATTCAGATGGATACAAAGAACTTGTAGAAAAAGTAACAGAAACAAATACAAGATTGTATCAGGATCCATTAACTGGTATTTATAATAGAACATTCTATGAAGAAGTAGAAAAGTTTAGTACAAAACCAGCTGGTATCGCAATGTTGGATCTAGATGACTTCAAACTATGGAATGATACGTATAAAGATCATTCTGCAGGAGATCTTGCCTTACAAACTGCAGTACAGATCATTAAGAATAATGTTCGTAGTAATGATAAGATCATTCGCTATGGTGGTGATGAATTCTTATTGATACTGGATGGTATCCAAGAAGATAGCTTTGGTAGAAAGTTAGAAAGAATTCGCCAACAGATCCATACAGCTGTCGTACCTGGATATTCTAAGATGGGATTATCTGTTAGTATTGGTGCTATGATCTCAACGAATCAATCAAGAGAAGATTGTGTCATTAAAGCTGATCGATTGATGTACATGGCTAAGGCTTATAAGAATAAGGTCGTTACAGATTGGGAAGACATTGATGAAATGTTGATGATCGAACAGGATTCTATTGAAAATAAACCACTTGTATTGATCGTTGATGATTCTGAAATGAATCGTTTCTTATTAAGAAATATCTTAGAAGATGATTATCGTATCATTGAAGCTGAAGATGGTGAAGCTGCAATTAAACTAATCGAAGATTATCGTACAGATCTATCTATGATATTGTTAGATATCGTTATGCCTAAACTAGATGGTTATGGTGTATTGGAATATATGAATGTGAATGACATCATTGAAGATATTCCAGTTATCATGATTTCTAGTATGAATGAAGATAACGCAATCAATCGTTGTTACGAATTAGGTATTTCAGAATATATCCGTAGACCATTTGATGCGAAAATCGTATTGAAGAGAGTAGAAAATATCGTTCATTTGTATCAAAGACAAAGAAAGCTTCAATATGAAATCAGAACACAAGTAGAAGAAAGAGAAAAGGATTCTCGTGTCGTTACTTCAATCATTTCTCATGTCGTTGAAACAAGAAATGGTGAAAGTGGACCACATGTCGTTCACGTAGAAAATATTACTTCTATCTTATTGGATAAGTTAACGGAGTTAACAGATGCATATTCTTTAACAAAAGAAGATAAAAAACAGATTGCCCTCGCGAGTGCTTTACATGATATTGGTAAGATCAGTATTGATGAAAAGATATTAAATAAGCCAGGTAAATTAACGGATGAAGAATATAATCTGATGAAGACACATACGACATTAGGTGCTGCGATGATTCGTGAAGTACAGATGGAAGAGGATTCTCCTCTTGTACAATATGCATATGAGATCTGTAGGTGGCATCATGAAAAGTGGGATGGTAGAGGTTATCCAGATGGACTAAAGGGAGACTATATTCCTATCTCTGCACAGGTCGTATCTGTTGCGGATGTGTATGATGCGCTAGTATCTGAAAGAGTCTATAAGAAAGCTTATTCCCATGAAAAAGCGATTGAGATGATCATGAATGGTGAATGTGGAGAGTTTAATCCACTCTTAAAACAATGCTTGTTAGAATGCCAAGAAAAGATCCAATTGGCTGAAGCAAAGTGCCTCGGAAATTCGGGGGGGGGACTGAGTTTTCTCAACGATGATAATGAATAAAGCAAAAAGAGAAGTTCTGAAGTGAACTTCTCTTTTATAATAGGGAATAAAAAAACTCACAAACACTTGTGAGTTTAGTAATGGTGGTTCCTGACGGGCTCGAACCGTCGACCCACTGATTAAGAGTCAGTTGCTCTACCAACTGAGCTAAGGAACCGTTCGTTCTTGCTTAGTGCTCAATTATTATATGAAAATAAAATTAAAAATGCAACACTTTTTTTAATTATTTTTGTAAAAAGTTAAATTCCACTCTTAATCTTTTCATATTCTGCTTTATCAATAGAGCCATTGGCTAACATTTGTTGTATCCATAATTTTAGAGTTTCAACAGTGTAAGAGATATTATTTAACTCATTTTCGATACGAACAAAATCTTTTAATTCTTCTTTTGATATTTCTCCATCTGCAGTAATATCAATCAATTGATTCTTTTCTTTTTCTATTTTGTTTAAAGAAGCTAACATCTTTAGAATGATTTCAGATAACTGCGTTGGTTTAATTTCTGTGATTGTTTGTTTTCCAATAGCACATTCATGAGAACAATAATAATTACATAGATCTGGTCTTTTGTATGCTTGTGACATTTCAACGACATCATTAGGAGTAATCGTTATCTTTCCTGTTTCAATTCTTGTTAGACGATCTTGAGAAATAGTTTCCATTTTATCGCTAGCTTCTTGTTGTGTTAGATCATTTTCTTTTCTTGCGTCAATATAAATATTCTTCATAAATATATTTTACAATGAAATTCGCAATGATTGCGAATAGTTAATTCTTAATTCGCACTTGTTACCATATTCTTTTTTGAAAGAAAGAATATAATGAAATTAAACAAAAGAAAGGAGAGTGAAGATATATGTTATTCACAATGATGTTTTGTTTGATTGGATTTGTATTCTTTATGGGAGTGATTAAATTATTAGCATTGTTATTCACGATCCCATTTGCGATTGGTGGATTTATGTTCAAAGTAATCTTTGGAATCATCTGTGCAATCGTAACAACTGTTTTATTGTTTAGTGTAATTGGAGTGTTCGCTCTTATTGTTATGATTCCTATAGGAATTTTATTGTTTGGATGGAATCGGAGAATGCTATGACAAATGATGAAAAAAGAAAAGAGATACAAGAAGCTGTCGATGCGGCAGATGCTGCCTTAAAAGCTTTGAATAATGCAGAGATAGACTTAAGAAGTGCAAGTGGATGGGGCATTGTTGATTTATTAGGTGGAGGATTACTTACTTCATTAATCAAACAAAATGATATGTCTGATGCACAAAAACATATGGATGAAGCGAGAATTGCGATACAGAAATTTTCAGAAGAATTGAAAGATGTAGATCAAGATCTTGATCTGAACCTAGGAAAAGATCAACTAGTCTTCATGACAGATGTATTGTTTGATAACGCATTGGTAGATCTATTTGTACAAAGTTCTATTTCTGATGCACAATCGAAAGTAAAACAAACGATCAAGAAAGTAGAAACTTTGAAAAAAGAATTGATTTCTATGTTAGAGGAGCTATGAAAGTAGCTTCTTTTTTGAATTGTGCTAATATTGTTAGCGCTTTTTTATAAAAAGTTAATATTTTATATCGTTCTTTATGGAATGGATTCCATAGTTCATGTAAAATAGATTAGAAGAAAATCATGAATTAGGAGGAACAATAAGAATCATGAAAACATTCGAATACGTAGTTTCTAACAGCCTAGGTATCCACGCTAGACCTGCTGCTATGATTGCACAGGCTTGTACAAATTTTAAGTCTTCTGTAGTAATTGAGGGAAATGGTGAGGAAGCTAGAGGTAATGATGTATTATCTATTCTTAGCCTACATGCCGCAAAAGGTACAAATCTAAAGTTCATTGTTGATGGTGAAGATGAAGATGCATGTGTTGAAAAGATCCAAGGTGTATTAAAAGAAGTTGAACCAAAGGCAAAGCCTGTATCTGTATTAAAGGTTGCTTTCTATGGTACAAAAGATTATGACAGAATCTTCTTTTCTGAATTAGCTAAGGATAAGGGTGAAGGAACTTATAATGTAGATATTACATATTTCAACTCTAGATTAACAAGTGAAACAGCACATCTTTCTCAAGGATTTGATGCTGTGTGTATCTTCGTTAATGATGAAGCACCACGTCCTGTTGTTGAAGAATTACACAAGAATGGTGTTAAGTTGATTCTCTTAAGATGTGCAGGATTCAATAATGTTGATCTTGATACTGCTAAGGAATGTGGTATTACAGTATTACGTGTTCCAGCTTATTCACCATACGCTGTTGCTGAACACGCTATGACATTGATTCAATCCGCAAATAGAAGAATCAATAAGGCAGTTAATAAGGTAAGAGACAATAACTTCTCATTAAATGGATTACTTGGTGTAGATTTACATAATAAGGTTGCTGGTATCATGGGTACTGGTAGAATTGGTCAGATCATGGCTAGAATTTGTAAGGGCTATGGTATGACAATTCTTGGATGGGATGCTTATCCTAATAAAAAGTTAGAAGAAGAAGGACTTCTAACATACGTAACAAAAGAAGAATTGTTGAAGAGATCTGATTTGATTTCTCTACACGCTCCACTCATTATGGGTGAAGGTGGAACATATCATTTGATTGATGATGCTGCTATCAATATGATGAAAGATGGTGTTATGTTAGTAAACACATCTCGTGGACCATTAATTGATGCAGATGCATTGATTAGAGGATTGAGAGCAAATAAGTTCCATGCAGTTGGATTAGATGTATATGAAGGTGAAGATTCTAACGTATATACAGACCATTCTGACGATATGATGCAGAATAGTATCGTAGCTAGATTGACAACTTTCCCTAACTTGATCTTAACTAGCCACCAGGCATTCTTCACACGTGAAGCATTACAAGCTATCGCTGCAGTTACAATGGAAAATGCACGTAACTTCAACGAAGGACTTGAATACGGAGCTGCTGAAGTTAAGTAATCATTTGAAACCAGTTTGTTGAGTCAGACTGGTTTTTCTTTTTGAACGAATAAAAAAATATAGTCAAGACTTTAACGTAATAAAGTATTTGTTATACTAATTCTACCGAAGGTACACATATTTTTCCTACACTTTGATATAAGGGAATCCTGACTGGAGATATCTGTGTGAATGCTCGCTACGAGTGAGAATCCTGATGATTGACCAAGGATACCCACCTCTACAGAAGAGGGAACATATCAGCCTTCGGTTTTATTTATACTTATTGAAAAAATATAATAAATTAAAGATTTGCGTAAATGAGTTGTAAAAGACTCATTTTTTTGTTGACTTTAAAGTTTAGGAGGGTAATATAAACGTGGCAGTTTCAAAGGAGGTGGTTTTATGAGTCAAGGTAGTCCGATAGTCGCACTTACAAACGATGAAGTGCCTTTATTATTCAAACATCATAAAAATCATTTCTGGAGGAACGAACTATGGAAAAAAAGTATGAAAAAGACCTCGAGATTTTTAGAGGTTTTTTAAAGGAAAAGAAATTTGTTGCGCTTCGTGCGATGGCACAGGATATGAATGAAAGTGACCTCGCAGGAATCTTAGAAGAAATGGAAGATGAAGATATGTTAAGGATCTTCCGTTTATTCCCAAAAGAACTTGCTGCGGATGTGTTTTCTCAATTAGAAGATGATTCTCAACAATATATCATTAAACAATTGAGCGATCATGAAGCAGGTGTTGTCATTGATAATATGTATGCTGATGATGCAACTGACTTGTTGGAAGAAATGCCAGCTAATGTCGTTAAAAGAATATTAGCACATACTTCTGATGAAACAAGAAATGATGTCAATCATCTTTTACAGTACCCAGAAGATTCTGCAGGTTCTATCATGACAGTAGAATTTGTAGATTTAAAGGCTTCTATGACAGTTGAAGATGCTATTCATCGTATTCGTCAATTAGGTAAAGATTCAGAGACAGTTAATGTATGTTATGTCTTAGATGATAAAAGAAAGCTCATTGGTACAGTTGCACTAAGATATCTCATTCTTCGCAATAAGAATGAAATGATTGGAGATATCATGCATGAAGATGTTGTATCATGTACAACTTCTGATGACCAAGAAGATGTAGCTTTGATCTTTAAAAAATATGACTTTACAGCACTACCTGTCGTTGATAAAGAAAATAGAATGGTTGGTATCATTACAGTAGACGATATCATGGATATCTTGGAAGAAGAAACAACAGAAGATATCGATAAGATGAATGCTATCATTCCAGGTGACAAACCATATTTGAAGACATCTGTATTTGAAACATGGAAAAAGAGAGTCCCTTGGTTATTGTTGTTGATGATTTCCGCAACTTTTACTGCTGGTATCATTACTTCATTCGAAAATGCATTAAGTAAATTAGTTGTACTAACAGCTTATATTCCTATGTTGATGGATACTGGAGGTAATGCTGGTAGTCAATCTTCTGCGGAAGTTGTTCGTGGTTTATCATTAGATGAAATCACAATAAAAGATTTCCCTAAAGTCGTATTAAAGGAATTGTTGGTAGGTATTGCGTGTGGTGTTACTTTAGCTGTAGCAGTATTCTTCAAGAGCATCTTCTTTGATCAGATTGGTGTTTATGTAGCGTTAGTCGTATCATTGACAGTTATTTGTACGGTATTCTTTTCAAAGTTGATTGCGAGCATTTTGGTACTTGTTGTTGATAAGATTGGATTTGATCCAGCAGTGGTTGCTTCACCTGTATTGACAACGATCATTGATGCTTTATCATTGATGATCTATTTCACGATTGCTACATCTCTTTTACATATCTAAACCTGAGTATTTTCTCGGGTTTTTTTGTACAATAGAAGTATGAAGAAAAGAACGATCGTAGCTGAAATCATGACTTCATGTTTATTGGTTGGAGGAGTCATTTATAGTAGAGTTAATAGAACTAGTAGTGATGAAGAAACGATATCTATAAGTGAAGAAACATTAGAAGTTTACTTTATTGATGTAGGACAAGGAGATAGTACTTTGATTATTGATCAAGATGAGGCGATGTTGATTGATGGTGGATTACCTGCGGAGTCACAAAAAATCTATTCATTCTTAGAAGAAAAAAATATTTCTCATTTAAAGTATATCGTTGCGACACATGAGGATAGTGATCATGTGGGTGGATTGAGTGCAGCTTTGGAACATAGTAGTTGTGATGAAGTGCTGGTTTCTTATACAGAGAGTGATAATAGCACTTATCAAACATTTTTATCAAAGGCAAATGAAAAGAATGTTCCTATTAAACAAGTAAATGATGGAGATGTGTATCAATTAAATGAAGCGAAAATAACGGTTTTAGGTCCTACAGATATCATTGATGGTGAAGTGAATAATAATTCAATGGTATTCCGTTTGGATTATAAGAATGTTTCTTTCTTGTTCACAGGAGATGCAGAACAGATGGAACAACAATTGATTCTTTATAATCATTATGATGAATTAAATGTTGATGTATTGAAGGTGGCACATCATGGTAGTTATAATGCGGCAAGTTCTGCGTGGTTTCAAGCAATCACTCCAAAGTATTCTGTAATATCTTGTGGGATAGATAATTCATATGGGCATCCTCATGATGGCACATTAGAACTATTGAAACAAGAAGATACAGAGTTATATCGTACAGATCTACAAGGTACGATTACTTGTATTACAGATGGGAATACGAT
>CAVCCE010000037.1:0-9095 GCA_963600555.1 Duodenibacillus sp. | reverse complement strand
ATTCAAAAGAAATTGAACATTATTACAGAGCGAAACATTGCTTCAAGATAATGTTTCGCTCTGTAATAATGTTCAATTTCTTTTGAATTAATCGTATCTAAAATGAATGTTAAATCACCTTTTTCTTTTACAGAATGACAAATATAACTTTTAAAGTTTTCAAAATTACAATTTTCGTAATCAATCCTATCTACTTCAATTTCAACAAGATCATCAATTTTAATATCAAAGGCGTGTGCTATCTTGTATACAGTTCCTACAGAACTATTCATAAGTGATGTCTTTCCATTACAAAGATCAGAAATCGTAGTTTGAGGAACTCCAGACAACTTACTTAATTTGTACCTGCTCATATTTTTCTTTTTTAAGATTTCATCAATGACCATAACTACTCCTTTTTAAAATATTATAACGGTATACCGAAGCATTCGCAATCTATGATCAAAGTTTCAGAGATTGTTTACAAAAAAAATCAGAAAAGAAGACAATTGTCTGTAAAATTTAATTCAAATAAGAGTTAGAAAAAAGTATAATAAATGGCATATGAAAAGGAAAAATAGAAATCAACTCAAACAATCACATTCTCGTTATAGCTTTAAGAAAGGGAAAAAGCCTACTGGACTTCATCATAACTATTATTCTGTTCAAAAGGATAGTAATGATTCTAGTGAAGAAGTTATCGTTTCGATAAATGAAAAACCAAAGAAGAAAGTCTTCAGACGTTTTCGTTTACGTCAAAAGGATATTGAAGCAAAGAAAATACGAGAAAAGAAAATTGAAGTTGCTAGTAAGCAATTAGAAGAAGCTAAGACGCAGTATGCATTGGTAAAGAGTGATTATACAGATACATCTACAGATATTAAGTCTCAGATCAAGGAACTTAAAAATGAGGCAAAGAACCAGAAAAAAGCTTTAAAAGAAGCTAAGAAACAGTTGAAAGTTTCTAAGAAAGAAATGAAAGCTTCTAGTAAAAGACATCTAGGAATCTTCACAAGCATACTTGCGGTGTTGTTTTTTGGAATTGGAACATTATTGTATTTTGTTGTTCAATGGTTGATCAAGACATGGCCTAACTTAAAGATGGATGAATTGATGTATGAAGCAACTGCACCATTAGAAGGTACAGGTTCTAATATGATTAGTGCTTTTATTCAACAGTCTGTTGTTCCTATGGCTATTTGTGTAGTAATCGCAATTGTTGTTATTGTGATTCTTACAAAAGCAGGAAAGATCTTTAGAAGAATTGGAAAATGTATTTTAGTTGTTGCCTCATGCATTTGTATAGCGATAGCTGGTACTACATTTTGGGATCATTTAGATGTAGGTACTTATGTTGAGAATCAAACAACTACTTCTGATTTTATTGAAACAGAATATGTTGATCCTTCTACTACAAATCTAACATTTCCAGAAACAAAAAGAAATTTAATCTATATTTATTGTGAATCAATGGAGATGAGCTATTCTGATAAAGCGAATGGTGGTGCAAAAGAGGATAATATCATTCCTAGATTGACAGCTTTAGCGGAAGAAAATGAAGATTTTTCTGGAAGTGATAATAGTGTATTAAATGGTGCGTATTCCATGCCTTCTACGACTTGGACGATGGGTGGATTATTTGCGGCAACTGCAGGTCTACCATTACAAACAGATGTAGGGCGTAATACGATGTCTACGCAGTCTTCATTCTTCCCTGGTATTACAACATTAGGAGATATCTTAGAAGCACAAGGTTATACGCAGATGTTTGCTTGTGGTTCTCCTGTCTCTTTTGGTGGAAGAGAATTGTATTTTGAACAACATGGTAACTATACATTCCATGATTATACATACGCTCAAACAAATGGAATCATTCCAAGTGGTTATTATGTATGGTGGGGATTTGAAGATGATCGTTTGATTGAGATGGCAAAGAATGATATTACGGATCTCGCAAATAGTGGTCAACCATTTAACTATACGATGTTAACTGTTGATACACACTTTGAAGATGGTTATTTGGATAGTGATGCAGAAAATAAATTTGATGATCATTATTCTAATGTTATTTTCAATTCAGATAAACAAGTAACTGAATTTGTTGAATGGTGTAAGACACAATCTTGGTATGATAATACAACGATCGTTATTTCTGGTGATCATCCAACAATGGATTCTGATTATATGGATGATGTTGATACGGATTATGAAAGAAGAGTTTATACATGTTATATCAATTCTGCAGTATCTGTAGAAAATAATACAGAAAGAACATATACGACATTTGATAACTTCCCAACAACATTAGCTGCATTAGGTGTTGAAATTGAAGGAAACCGTTTAGGTTTAGGTACAAACTTATTTTCTTCAGAACAAACCTTATCTGAAGAATATGGTCTAGATAAAGAAAAGGGAGAATTGAATAAGAAGAGTACATTCATGAGTGAATTAAGTGGTAATGATGTATCTTCAGATGACTTCCAAGAATATTTAAGTGAAGAAGGTATTCGTTCTTCTGTTGTTTATTTAGATGACTATGATTCTGAAATGACTACAGCTACTTTAGCTATCGATGATATCTTCTATACCGGAGGTAATATTGATTATGTATCTGTTACTGTTACGCATCCTGATGGAACGAGTGATATCGTTAAGGCTACACATGATAGTGAAAATAAAGGTAGATATACTGCGACATTCAATGTTTCGAATGGTGGTATAGAATCGCAGACGATATCTGTTGATGCTCATGTAAGAATTGATGATTCAGATGCGTTAAAGACACAAAACATCTATCAATATAGTGGTAATTTAGGTGTCATACCATGTGAAGATGATCTCTTACAAGAAGTTTTACATAGCGCAAGTGTATTAGATCAAACAAGATATGCAATATTTGTGACTACACAAGGTGATGCATGGAATCAATTAACACAAGCAGAGAAGGATGAATTGTTAGCGTTAGGTATTCCAGAAACTTTCTTTGATGAAGATGAAAATACAAGATACGCTGTTTTATCAAAAGGAACAAAAGTATTAAAGGAAGGTACTGGCTATATTACAGATAGTGGTAATTTAGCGAATGGTACTTCTTATACGATTTCAAGTGCTGATTCTTCTGGAAGCTATGCAGCGATTACTGTAGGTAATAGTTGGTCTAACCTAACAAATTACAAAGATGGAGTACATGTCGTAATCTATGATATGCAAGCAGGTAATGTTGTAGGAACATGTGATTTCAATACGGCTGAAAAACCTTGGTACGCTAATTTATATGCTACGTATGATGAAGAGGCGGATACGATTACATTACATGCGGATGGCGCGGTAAATGCAGCAGGTGGCCAATTGGATGTAGAAGTCGTTCTTTGGGATTCTAGTGATATCAATGATAAACAAGAAATTGGTCTATCTTCTTCAAATAATACAGAATGGTCTGTAACGATTGATAGAAATGATATGGATCTAGATAATCTTTACGCTGTATGTTATTTGAGAAGTAGACAGTCAAATTGGCATAGAGTTGATGAAGGTTCTTTACGTGATTTGATAGAAGAATCAGAAACAATTACACCTGTAGAAACAACTGTAGATAACACTACTGTTGAAGATACGATACAAGTAGAGGAGAATCAATGATGACTGACACAAAGAAGATCTTAATGATTTATAATCAAAAAGCAGGTATTTCTGGTAGTATGAATGATTTGTTTCAGTGTATTGAATATTTAAGCGTTCATGGGTATGAGGTAACGATATTTCCAGTTGTTCCAAAGAAAGGCTTAACAAGTGAAGAAATCATAAAAAATACAAAGGGTAGATTTGATCAGTACTTCATTTGTGGTGGAGATGGTACATTGAATCATGCAGTGAATGGATTTGTTGATAATGATATTCATCTACCAATTAGTTATGTTCCAGTTGGTTCAACAAATGATTTCTCTAAGAGTTTATACGGAAATAAGAATCACACTTTTAAAGATATCTGTAGATTTATTACACATGGCAAACAATATTCATTTGATGTAGGCCAGTTTAATCAAAACTATTTTAACTATGTAGCTGGATTTGGTGTTTTTCCTTCTGTATCTTATACAACACCACAAAATATGAAAAATCGTTTGGGTTATGTGGCTTATGTATTGAACTTTTTGACAGCTATTCCTGGAGGACTTTCATACAGAAAACATTGTAAGATCACACACGATGGAATCGTAGATGAAGGTGATTTCATGTTTGGCTTGATTACAAACAGTATTTCTGTTGCAGGAACTCAACCTGGTGTTATTAAAAAGAGTTCTTTAAACGATGGTGTATTTGAAGCACTATTAATCAAGGCTGATCTATCACCAATTGATGTAGCGGATATGATTGCGTCTTTCAATAATGATGAAATACATAGTAAAGGTGTATTGACATTCCAAATGAAGCAAGCGACATTTGAGTTTGATGATGAAGTTCCATGGACTTTAGATGGTGAAGATGGTGGTAATGTTCGGAAAGCTGAAATCAAGGTAGTTCCAGAAAGAATCTCAGTATTTGTACCAAAGAAGGCGAAGTGAAAAACTTCGCTTTTTTGATATTTTATTTCGGAAAATAGCGAGATATTCAACAATTATTCCGAAATAAATTAACTATTTTTGAAAGAGTATCTTTATGGAAGAAGCTTTGTGATATCCTAACAAAAAGAGGTGTTTATCTATGTATATTTATTATCCAAGTTGTAATTACACGATTGCGAGTCCTAAGAATGCTAAGAAAATCAGAGATTATTTAAAGGAAAGAATGGATGTTGCTGGATGCTGTTTGAGAAATCAAAGAGAAATCAAAGATGAGGACGTTGGTTTGTATATTTGCCAACATTGTAGAGAAACGATTGAATCTAAGATCAATACAGAAAGTCTATGGGTATATTTAGATCGATTGGATGATATTGTTTATCCTGATTTTAAACACGAGAAGATGATCTTACAGGATTGTTATAGAGACAGAAAGCATCCAGAAATACATCAAGCTGTAAGAAATATATTAAAGAAAATGAATATTGATGTTATAGAGGCAACAAGAAACAAAGAAAAATCTGTATATTGTGGAACACTACATTATGAAACCAATGATCTAAATTTGTTAGAGAAACTAAGTCAATACTCAAATACAAAAATATCTGAATTACCAATTGAACTACAAAAAGAATTAATGGAGGATAACTTTAAAGAATGTGATCCGGATTTAAAGATCATTGTAGATTGTAATCGATGCTTAAAAGGTGTTGAACTAGCAGGGAGAAAAGGAATACATCTAATGGATCTATTGGTGAATGAGTGGCTGTAAGACAGTCACTTTTTTGTGCGTACTAGTAATTGTTTGAATAATAAAGATAATAGAATCATGAATCAAACAGAAAGAAGAATCTATTTAATCAAGTATCTACTAGATGAAATGCATGTAGAGTTGAATATTCCAAAGGATACAAATGAACAGAGAAGATTGTTACGAGCACTCTTTAATGTACGTTTACCAAAAGAAATTGATGAAGAATTCTTGAAAATACAAGATGAATATCTAAAAGAAAGAATTGAAGAAAAAGGAATAACAGATATAGATATATTAAATGAGATTCAGAAACAAATCTATCTTTGGAAAGGGGATATCACAACTTTAAGATGTGATTGTATCGTGAATGCGGCGAACTCTCAGATGTTAGGATGCTTTTGCCCAAACCATGGGTGTATCGATAACGCAATACATACCTATGCAGGCATACAGTTAAGAAATGAATGTAATATGCAGATGAATAAAGAATCTAGAGATATTCTTATCACAGATGCATATAATCTACCAAGTTCAAAGATCATCCATGTTGTTGGACCTATCATTCAAGATGTTGTAAGGGAAGAAGATATTCAACATTTAAGATCTTGTTATAGAAGAAGTTTAGAATTAGCTGAAAAGAATGGAATGAAATCAATTGCGTTTTGTTGTATATCAACTGGTGAATTTCATTTTCCAAATGGATTGGCTTGTGAAATCGCAATTCAAATAGTGCAGAAGTATTTAAAAGAAACGAAGAGTGGAATGAAGGTGATATTTAATGTTTTTAAAGAAGAAGACTATGAGTTATACAGAACAATGCTCAGCAATCAAACAGACAATTGATGAAGCTGATTGTATCGTTGTGGGTGCAGGAAGTGGATTATCTACATCTGCAGGATATACATATTCTGGTGAACGATTTGAAAAGAACTTTTCTGATTTTATAGAAAAGTATGACTTACCTGATATGTATAGTGGTGGTTTTTATGAGTTTGATAGTTTAGAAGAATATTGGGCGTATTGGAGTAGATATATCATGATCAATAGATATATTGATATTGAGAATGATGTATATTCTAATTTATTGAAGCTTGTAAAAGATAAAGATTATTTTGTTTTGACAACGAATGTAGATCATTGTTTTCAAAAAGCAGGTTTTGATAAAAATAGATTATTTTATACGCAAGGTGATTATGGCTTGTTTCAATGTAGTGAACCTTGTTGTCAAGAAACATATGAAAATGAAAATCTTGTTAAAAAGATGTATGTTCAACAAAAAGACATGAAAATACCATCTGAATTGATACCTTATTGTCCACATTGTGGGAAACCAATGTCAATGAATCTAAGAGCTGATTCAACATTTGTGCAGGATCAAGGTTGGTATAAAGCAGCAGATCGATTCCAAGAATTCATGGAAAGGCATTTTTATAAAAATATCGTTTATCTAGAATTGGGTGTAGGATACAATTCACCAGGAGTAATCAAATATCCATTTTGGAAATATACAAATGAAAATCCAAATGCGAGATATATTTGTATCAATTATGGAGAAGCATACGCTCCTAAAGAAATTGAAGATCGTTCTATTTGTTTGAATGGTGATATCGCTAAAGTATTAAGAGATATGTAATTGCATTTGAATATGTTCAATACCATCTTCTAAGAAGGGTTCACTTGTTTGCGTGAATCCTTGTTTTTCATATAAGGCTCTTGCGTATGTTTGTGCTTCGATAGTTATGATGTTTTCGTTGAATATATCTTTTACGACTTTGATTGCTGCTTCTAAGACAATAGAAGCATATCCTTTTCTTCTTTCTAAAGCAATAACTCTTCCAACAGAAGGTGTATCAAATGTAGTGTGACTTGGTAATACTCTACAATATGCTTTTAAAGTATTATTATCATCTAGTAATAAGATATGAACAGATTGTGGATCAAAACCATCTACTTCGTGATATGGACAATTTTGTTCTACAACAAATACATCAACTCTAGCTTTATAAATATCATGGATCTCCATAGGTGTTAATTCATCATATCTTTTAATGATCGTTTTCATAAAGGCTCCTTTTCGAAAAATTATAACATTATATATTAAATTGGATATAATAAAACAGTAGGTGATGATATGAAAAGATTTAAACAAAATGAAATCCATGAGATGGTAGAAATATTAAAGAATGATGGTTGTATATCTGTACCAACAGATACTGTATATGGAGTTTGTTGTAGATATGATCATGAACAAGCACAAGAAAAGTTAAGAGATGTAAAGAAAAGACCTGTAACCAAAGCATTTCCTATCATGTGTGCAAATGAAGAACAAATCAAACAGATTTGTTATGTAGATGATAGAAGTGAAAAATTGATTCGAGCATTTATGCCAGGACCTGTAACATTTATCTTAAAAAAGAAAGAAAACGTTCCTGACTATGTTAATGGTGGAATGGAAACACTTGCGATACGTATGGCTACTAGTAAAGCACTAGAACAGTTGATAGATACGTTGGGCTGTCCTGTATTCATGACAAGTGCGAATCAGTCAGGAGAACCTGTTTGTACAAATTTAGATGATATTGAAAAACATTGTCCTTTATTAGATGGAATGATGGAAGGTAGTATTACTTTTTCTCAAGCAAGTACGATCATTGATTGTACAAAAGATGAAGTTTCCATCTTAAGAGAAGGTCCAGTAACTATAGAACAAATTAAAAAGGTATTGAAATGAAATATGTAATTAAAAATGGAATCATATTAGATGGTTCAGAA
Organism: Duodenibacillus sp.; assembly: GCA_963600555.1. Lineage (GTDB taxonomy): Bacteria > Bacillota_I > Bacilli_A > Erysipelotrichales > Erysipelotrichaceae > Bulleidia. The sequence goes on along the minus strand of CAVCCE010000037.1, from coordinate 1,031 downwards.
AATATGGAACCAGTGCAAGGAAAGATGATACTTGTGGAAGATGGAATCATTCAAGATATCCAAGATGAAAAGGAAATGAATGGATATGAAGTAATTGACTTACAAGGTAAATATATCATGCCTGGACTAATTAATATGCATGTTCATCTTGCAGGAAATGGAAAACCACAGAAAAAACAATATGATTATGAAAAGCTCGTAAGTTTTATCTTTTCTAATCCAATCGGAAGATTTGCCGCAAAGAAATTAGTAGAATACTACGCAAAACTTGAATTGTATAGTGGAGTTACAACGATTCGTACAGTTGGTGGTTTGAGAAACCTTGATAGCACGATTCGAAATGAAATCAATGATAGAAAACTTGTTGGACCAAGGATCTTATGCTCAGATGAAGGAATCTCAGTTGTTGGTGGCCATATGGCAGGAAGTGTCGCACATGCATGCAGAAGTGTAGAAGAAGCAGTAAAACTTGTTGATGAAAGAAAACAAGTTGGATGTGACTTTGTTAAGCTTATGATCACTGGTGGTGTCATGGATGCAAAGGTCAAAGGTATGCCTGGTGAAATGAAGATGAAAGAAGATATGATCCAAGCATGTTGTGAAGAAGCTAAGAAGAATGGAATGTATGTATCTGCACATGTAGAAAGTACGGAAGGTGTAAAAATTGCATTGAAACATGGTGTGAAATCCATTGAACATGGTGCTAAACCAGATGAAGAAATGATTTCGTTGTTTAAAGAAAAAGATGCATTCTTGATTACAACACTATCTTGTACGGTTCCATATGCTTTATTTGATAGAAGTGTTTCCAATGCTTCTGAAGTAGAACAGTTTAATGGTAATGTTGTATTTGAAGGAATCAAAGAATGTTCTAAGGTAGCATTAGAAAATGGAATCAAAGTAGGACTTGGAAATGATGTTGGTTGTCCTTGGATTTCACAATATGATTTTTGGAGAGAACTAGTCTATTTCCATGAGTTTGTAGGTGTATCAAATCGTTTCGCATTATTTACCGCAACAAAAAGAAATGC
>CAVCCE010000036.1:0-9172 GCA_963600555.1 Duodenibacillus sp. | reverse complement strand
CCATAATTGATAGCACATTGCATACCATCTTCAAAGTTACTACCAACATATACTGTCTTACTTTTTCTGATCTTATGTTCATCAAATACGATTTTAATTGTATTAGGATCTGGTTTTTTAATTCCCATATCAGATGAAAGATAAACATCATCAAAGTATTTTGCGATACCAGATTGTTCGATTTCAGGCATTGTAAAGATACTTTGTGCATTCGCCACCAAAAACAAACGACACTTTCTTTTCTTTAACTCTTCTAATGTTTCAATGACACCTTCATACGTATTGAAATATTCTCTAGAAAAGATTCGAAAGATCAATCCTGTATGAATGGCCCATCTTTTTAGATCTTCACTACTCCAAGCAACAGGTGTGAAATTACTTTTATGGATCTTAGGGGCTTCTAACAATAAGCGAACAAATACATTTTCAATATTGATTTCAGGATATTCACTATTTGTTATCTTCTTTTGTTTCATCATTTCTGATTTACAAAGATAACGATATGCATCACGTATCTCTTCAGGAGTATAGTCAATTCCATAAGAAGCATACATATCTCTCAACATGACCCATAAGCTTTTCTTCTTTTCATCTGTTTGAACATCTAACAATGTTCCATATAGACTAAATATATAATTTTTATACATGTCGTTTCCCATCATTCACTTGTTACATTCATTGATACATTCATAGCTTCTGTCTTTTCTGAAGCATTATCATGTGTAACTGTACCATTCACAATTTCACTTCCCATTGTTTGTGCAGCAGTCCAACAATTCGTCATATCTTTAGCTGGAATCGCTACACCAATGTTCTTAACTGTATTTGTGTGGATCTTCGCAATACGTGTCTCACTCACATCAAGTGTCGTATCTGTAGGAATGACACCATCTATGTCAAAATGATCTTGTTGGGATGAAGAACTTGCGAGGAAGTTCGCTAAAGAAACAGCCACCTTCATATTTTCGCTATTTGGATTAACACCAATAGCACTAGAACTAACTAGTGGTTTTAATTGGATCTCAGATCCATTCAATGTATATTTTGGAGCAATCGCAATACCAACGTTATCTTCGCCTAATGCTTCTTTCACAGCTTCATAATCAGAGGAATCTCCAAATATTGCATTTGCCTTACCATTTGTTAATAGATCTACAGATGTAGTATCGACCTTCACAAAGTTCTTGTTACTAACAAGGTCTACAAGATAATTTGTTACGTTTGTTGCCTTATCTCCACTAAAGTCTATTGTATTGGATAATGTGCATCCATTTCCTACATAGAAGGATGCTAGGATATCATAGTCAGTTAAAGAGATACCTACTTTCCCCTTTTCTAACATCGTATCTAGATTCTTAACATCATCCTTTGAGAATACTGTCTTATCATAATAAAGTACATAGGTATCTGTTGTACAAGGAATACCATATACTGCAGAATTATAAGTAACAGTACTAACTGTTGTTTGATCATTATTGTTTTGTATCGTTGTCAATGTATCTCCACCTAGTTCCGCTAAAACACTTGAAGAAACTAGTGTAGGAATTTCATCATTATTATAAAAATATACATCTGCGACACTATCAACATCTGTGAGTGCTTTACTAGCTACCTCATCTTCTGATACGACCGTCGTTTCAAAAGTCAGATCCCACTTTGGATGTATTTTCTGAAATGCTTTTAATTCCGTATCTAGCCACTCACCATCTTCACTAGCCCATAAATTGATCGTAGCTGTAACTTCACTATCATCTTCTACAACAGATACTTCTGTCACAGAACTTGTTGTTTGTGAAGTGGAACAACCTACCAACATACTAGAAAGCAATCCAAAAGATAAACTCATTTTTAGAATATTATTTCTTTTCATATAGGCCTCCATTTCCAACAAACCTTATAACATGTCCCATCAATATTACCAAAAAACGACCATAAAGAAAATATGTATCTTAAGCATTATCCTTATATTATTTGACGACTTTGTTATAATGATAAAGCACACGAAAGTGAGGTAAATAAAAATGAGTAAAGTAGATGTTATTAGTGGATTTTTAGGAGCTGGTAAGACAACTCTGATTCAGAAATTGATCAAAGATGTATTCGCAGGTAAAAAAGTAGTTCTCGTCGAGAATGAATTTGGTGAAATTGGTATTGATGGTGGTTTCTTAAAAGAAGCTGGTATTACGATCAATGAAATCAATGGTGGTTGTGTTTGTTGTACATTACAAGGTGACTTCCATGATGCCTTAGAAAAGGTTGAACAAACATATCACCCTGACCACATCATTATTGAACCAAGTGGTGTTGGTAAACTTTCTGACATTCTAGCTATCGTTAAGTCAGTAGAAGGCTTGGAACTAAACAGTTATAGTACTGTTGTTGACGCTAAAAGATGTAAGATCTATCACAAGAACTTTAAAGAATTCTTTGATGATCAGATCCAGACTGCAAGTTGCGTTATCTTAAGTAGATCTCAAATGGTTGAAGAAGATAAGTTAAATGAAGATGCAGATATCATTCGTGAATTGAATCCTGAAGTAAGAATCATCACAACTCCTTGGGATGATCTCAATGGTATGAGTATCTATGAAGCAATGACAGGTTCTTCTAATGGTTTCCCTGAAGGATTAGAAGAATTAGACTTTGATGAAGATGAACATGAACATCATCACCATCATGATGAAGAAGAACATGAGCATCATCACCATGACCACGAGTGCTGTCATGACCACGATCATGAAGAGCACGAATGTTGCCATCACCATGACCATGATGAAGAGCACGAATGTTGTCACCACCATGACCATGATGAAGAAGAATGTTGTTGTCATCATCACCATGATCATTCCGATGAAATCGAACACGCAAATGAAGGTCTAAGTGAAGGTAATAAGATCCATATTGGTGGAGGTGAAGAAGAACATCACCACCATCATCACCATCATCATAATGGACCAGATGCAGATGATGTATTCGATTCTATCGGTATTGAAACAGTCAACAAATATACAGAAGAAGAGATTCGTTCTGCGTTGAGTGGATTAGGAGAAAATATCGTTCGTGCTAAGGGTATCGTTCCTACACATGATGGTTCTTGGTTATTCTTTGACTATGTTCCAGGTGATGTAGATATCCGTACTGGTAAACCAGCATATACAGGTCTTATCACTGTCATTGGTGAACATGTTGATGTTGAATTAATGAAGAATTTGTTTAAGGTGAAGTAATATGACTCCAGTATATTTATTCACAGGCTTCTTAGATTCAGGAAAAACAACATTGATCAAAGATACACTCAGTGATCCAAGCTTCATGGAAGGTGTATCTAGAACATTAATTGTTTGTTTTGAACAAGGTGAAGAAGAATATAATGAAAAGTGGTTAGAAGAACATCATGCATATATTGAATATATTGATGATGTTGAATCATTCACAAAAGAAAAGATGCATGAATTAGATACGATCTATCATCCAGATCAAGTATTCATTGAATGGAATGGAACATTATCTGTTCCTGAATCCATGATTTCTGATATGCCTGAATATTGGCCACTTGTTCAGATCCTAACACCAGTAGACGCTACGACATTCAATACATTTATGGGTCCCTTAAGACAAATGATGTATGAACAGCTTCGTTACTCTGATACTGTCATTTGTAATAGATGCACAGAAGATACTTCTGGCAGCATGTTAAGAGGTAACATCAAAGCTATTAATCCTAAAGCACAGATCTTCTATGAAGGAAGCTATGGTGAACCAGTCAAGCTAAAAGATGGTGGATTGCCATTCGATATCAACGCTCCTATCATTGATATCAAAGATGAAGATTATGGTTTATGGTATATGGACGCTGTAGAAAATCCTGAAAAGTATGATGGAAAAGAAGTCATTCTAAGAGGATACTATGCGGAAGGTATTCCTGGTTATAAACAAACATTCATCATGGCTAGACGTGCAATGGTATGTTGTGCTGCAGATACTTCTGAATGTGGTATTACAGTTACAGGTGTCAAAATTGAAGAAATGACAAAAGGAAATTGGTATGAAGTAAAGGGTCAGTTAAAAACGATTCCTATGGAGAATGGTGGTAAGACAGATGTCTTATATGCTGATCATATTTCTAACTATCAAAAACCAGAAAATGAATTTGTAACATTCAACTAACAATCGTTTTATAACGGTTGTTTTTTTTACATTTCACATGATTATTCGAAGATTTTCATAAGAAATAGTGGTAGAATATCACAGTTATTAAGAAAGTGAAATTTTTGTGAAATATGTTAAATAAACTAAAACAGATATTTTCTATCAAAAGAATCGTGTGGTTTTTCTTTGTATCAGGACTATTCTTAGTATTCTATACACCACATCTTCAATATAAAGTAGATCTAGATAGTGTAACGGAAGGAACTGTCGTATTAGCCAACTACAATACGGATAGAGGAGAAGAAATCTTTGAAACGTATAACTACAATGGTCATAAGACTTGGTATGATGTAGCTCCATACTATTCTGATATTACGATCACAAATGTTCCAATCGTAACAAATTCATTACAGATGCAACTACAAGATGTCAAAAGCATGGTCATCAATAAGATTACGATTTCTTTTGGACCACTAGCATTAAGAGAATACACAGCTGAAAACTTTACTTCTGAAATTGCAGGATCACAAGGTTTAGATATTTCTTTAGAAGATAACAAGATTCATTTATCTTTACAGAATGTAGAAGGATGGATCCAATATCAAACAGATGAATACTTACCTAAGAAGATCATTGTTTGTATTTATGGTTTTATCTTATTAGTAGCTTGGATCATTGCGGTATTAATTGATAAACATATCAACTTTTCTGATGTTGTTCCATTAAATGAATTGATGTTATTGGCGAGTCCATGTTGGGTATTCTTCATGATGGAGAACATCTTAGGTAACTTCTATTACATCAATACGGGATTAAGATTATTAAATGTAGGAATCATGATCATTATCTATAAGATCTTTCACTTGATCTTTAGAAGAAGACCAATGGGATTGAATCTCGCAAACCTTGGTTTTACTGCTTATGCGATCATATCTACATTCGTTGTTTTATTTAGAAATAGACCTATCGCACCTTGGGATTTTACAGCACTAGGCACAGCGATGGATGTCGCTAGCAACTATGATATTCACTTAAATTACATCATGGTTTGTTCCTTGATCGTATGTTTGATCTTATATATCACAATGAGATTTGTTCCTAGAGATAAGACAAAGATCAACAAGTGGTATGTAGCGTACCCTATCATCATTCTAGTAGTAGCGTTGTTCTTCAACAGCATTGGTTCTTATTATCTTTGGGATATTCGTTTATTATCTACGTTCCAAAATGAAGGAACGACATTATCTTTCACTGGTCTTGTACGTCAGTTCTTAGAAACACAACCTACAAAACCAGATGGGTATAGTGATGAAAAACTAGAAGAATTAAAAGAAGAATATACTGCCAAAGCTGCAGAATCCGTTGATACGGAAGGCACAAAGCCTACTGTTATTATCCAAGTCATGAATGAATCATTCTCTAACTTAAGTGTCGGAGGAACATCCTATGCGGATGGTATGACACCTTTCTATGATTCTTTAGAGAATACGATTCGTGGAAATCTCTATGTATCTGTTAGAGGTGGTGGTACATGTAATACAGAGTATGAAACGCTCACTGGTAATACGACAGCTTTCTTCCAAGCAGGTGTATATCCATATAACATGTATATGAATCGTTCTGTTCCTTCCACTATTTCTTACATGAATCGTCAAGGTTATACAACGACAGGTATTCATTTAGGAAAATCAACAAACTGGAATCGTAGAACAGCATATGAAAAGCTACAATTCCAAAACACAGAGTTTGCGGAAACATTTGATGGATTAGATACGATACATGGTTATCCAACAGATGAACAAGACTTTGAAAAAGTCATTGAGTGTTATGAAGAAAACAAAGGTACAAATCAATATATCTTTAATGTAACGTATCAGAACCATGGTTCTTATAAGAATGCAGATGACTTAACACAAACAGTAGACTTGTCTAGCTATGGTAATGAAAACTATGATACTGCAGAGAACTACCTTTCATTAATCAAATTAACAGACGAAGCATTCCAAAAGTTGATTGAATACTTCCAAAATGTAGATGAGAATGTCATGATCATCATGTATGGCGATCACCAACCTTCTCTAGGGTCCGCAAGTGATAGGCTTTTCTTCCCAAATACAGGTACTGCAGAAGAAGATATCAAGGAATACATTACACCATTCCTCATTTGGGCAAACTACGATATCGAAGATCAAACGATCGATAAGATGAGTGCAAACTACATGTCTTCTCTCATCTTACATACAGCTAACATGGAACTAACACCTTATCAACAATTCCTATATGAATTAAAAGATAAGTATCCTGTTATTACATTATATGGATGTTATGATTCAGAAGGTAACTTCTATGAATCAGTAGATGATATTGATGATGAATATATTCAAGATTATCGTATCTTTCAATATAACAATGTCTTTGATAAGAATCGTGATATAGAACTGTTTTACCCGAAAAGCGCAGATGATATCAAGAGTGATCAACAAACTGAGTGATCACTCTTTTTATGCAAAAAAAGAGAATCCTATGATTCTCTACAGTGTCCTCGATGAGAGTCGAACTCACGACCTTTCGCTTAGGAGGCGAACGCTCTATCCAACTGAGCTACGAAGACATCCTAATGATTTTAACATATCTTTGTCTAAAACATGAAGAATACTGTATAATATTATTAGTTTTTTGGAGGAAAGATCCATGGTTAAAAAAGTTGGATTACTAGTATTATTTGGTTTAGCTTTTGTTGTATGTATCTTAGGGAATTTTCCTTGGTATACAAAGGTCTTAGCTGGTTTAACGATGCTAGTAAGTTTTATCATTGTATTAACAACTGATTCTAACGATTTGAAGTAACTTTGTTGCTTCTTTTTTTATATTCATCTACGATGATATCTGCACATCTTTCTAAAGTGAGTGATGAACTATTTAAACAAAGATCATAATTTAATAGATCACCAAATGTTTGATCTGTATAGATTTCATAATATGCAGAACGTCTCTTATCTTTCTCTTTTAGTCGTTTTTCAGGATTGATTGGAGATTCTTCATAAAGTTCAACGATCCTCTTTGCCCTAAAATCCATATCTGCATAAATAAATGCTTTGATTAGCTCAACATCTTTTTCATCTTTCAAAACATAATCAGCACATCTACCAACAATGACACAATCCTCACTAGCTATTTGTTTAATGACCCTGCATTGTTCATTCCAAATAGCTAAACGATTAGATTGTTCATAAAAGCCAACATTTCCAAGTCCTGTAAATAGACCACCTTCAACATCTTCTCCAGCTTCTTGAATATATTGTTCTGTAAATCCACTTTTTTCAGATATCTTAGAAATGATTTCTTTGTCATAACATTTAATTCCAAGCTTTTCCGCGACGAGTCTTCCTACTTCTCTACCACCACTTCCAAATTGTCTTGAAATCGTAATAATTGTCTTAGGCATAAGATGCTAACCCCCTTTTGTACATTAATCATACGACATTTTCACACAATTGTTCATCGAAAGTTCAGATAAAAGTTAGCACTCACAGCTCTAGTGTGCTAGACTATTATCGTTAAAGAGAGGTGATTTATTTTGAATCCACAAAACAACTCAAAAAAACCTAGAAAGCCAATTATTTACTATTACGCAATAGTAATGTTAATACTAGCTCTCATGAATCTAGTCATGGTTCCTTTCATGAGAACTTCTAAGATCGAAGATGCTAGTTATTCAACATTTGTCAAAGAAACAAACAACAACAATGTAAAAGAAGTACAAGAAGAAAGTAATCAGATCTTATACATGTTGAAAGATAGTACTACTGTCTATCGTACTGGTAAGTTCAATGATCCTGACCTTTTAGAAAGATTGGAAGAACATGATGTTGAATTTACAGCTGAGATCGTTGAAGAGACTTCTCCAATTCTTCAATTTTTAGTTTTTTGGATCCTACCAATCTTCTTAGCTTCCATGTTATTACGCGCTTTGATGTCACGTAACGCAAAAAATGGAGGCATGGGCGGACTTGGAGGTTCCATGTTCAATATTGGAAAATCCAATGCTCGTGTGTATGACAAGAATAAACAAAGCATTCGTTTCCATGATGTAGCTGGTGAAGATGAAGCAAAGGAATCTTTACAAGAAATCGTTACTTATTTAAAGAATCCAGGTATGTATCGTGAAATTGGTGCAACGATGCCTAAAGGCATCTTACTTGTAGGTCCTCCTGGAACTGGTAAGACAATGTTAGCGAAAGCAGTCGCTGGAGAAAGCAATGTTCCATTCTTCTCTATCTCTGGTTCTGAATTCGTAGAATTGTTTGTTGGTATGGGTGCTTCTAAAGTAAGAGACTTATTCAAACAAGCGAAAGAAAAAGCACCATGTATCGTTTTCATTGATGAAATCGACGCAATTGGTGGAAAGCGTAATGCTTCTGGTATGGGTGGAAATGATGAAAGAGAACAGACACTCAATCAGTTATTAACAGAAATGGATGGTTTTGAAGGAAACAGTGGCGTTATTATCTTGGCCGCAACAAATAGACCAGAAAATCTAGACCCTGCCCTATTAAGACCAGGCAGATTTGATAGAAGAGTTCCTGTAGAACTTCCTGACTTACAAGGTAGAGAAGATATCTTGAAAGTACATGCTAAGAAAGTCAAAACAGAAGCGAATATCGATTACAACTTGATTGCGAGAATGGCATCTGGTGCTAGTGGTGCTGAACTTGCGAATATCATCAATGAAGCAGCGTTAAGAGCTGTTCGTGAACATCGTAAGGTCGTTACACAAAAAGATATGGAAGAAAGTATCGAAGTCGTATTTGCGGGATATCAGAAGAAGAACGCTATTCTTTCTGATGAAGAAAAGAAGACGGTTGCGTATCATGAAGTTGGTCACGCATTAGTATCCGCATTGCAAACACATACTGCTCCTGTTCAAAAGATCACGATCATTCCTAGAACTTCTGGTGCATTAGGTTATACGATGCAAGTAGAAGAAGGAAATCATTATCTTTATACAAAAGAAGAACTAGAA
>CAVCCE010000035.1:0-9242 GCA_963600555.1 Duodenibacillus sp. | reverse complement strand
CTATGAAAGAGTATTAAAAGAAGGTCTAGTTGGATATGAAACAAGAGTGAAACAATTATTAAATAATCTAGATCTTGCAGATCTAGAAGCAATTGATAAGAGAGTGTTCTATAAAGCTGTATTAACTGTTATTGATGGTGTACATACTTTTGCGGAAAGATATTCTAAATTAGCGAAAGAACTAAGTGATAGGGAAACAGATCCTTCTAGAAAAGAAGAATTATTAGAAATAAGTGATATCTGTTCTAAAGTACCTTATTATCCAGCTACATCTTTTAAAGAAGCTATTCAATCTGTTTGGTTTATTCAATTAATCCTTCAAATAGAATCTAATGGTCATTCATTATCTTATGGTAGATTTGATCAATATATGTATCCTTACTATAAGAAAGATCATGATGAAAATAAGATTACAGATGAAGAAGTATTGGAGCTGTTGGATTGTTTATGGATAAAAACATTGACAGTAAATAAAGTAAGATCGCAATCTCATACATTATCTTCAGCTGGTTCACCAATGTATCAAAATGTAACGATTGGTGGTCAAACAACAGATAAGAAAGATGCTGTAAATGATTTATCATTCTTAGTATTAAGATCTGTTGCACAAACTAGATTGACACAACCAAATCTAACAGTTCGATATCATAAGAACTTAAATAAAGAATTCTATGATGAATGCATTGAAGTCGTAAAACTAGGATTTGGTATGCCTGCTTTCAACAATGATGAAGTAATCATTCCATCTTTCATGAACTGGGGCGTGAAAGAAGAGGATGCATACAACTATAGCGCAATTGGATGCGTAGAAACTGCAGTACCTGGTAAATGGGGATATCGTTGTACTGGAATGTCCTATGTAAATTTCCCTAGAGTATTACTATGTACAATGAATAATGGAGTTGATGTTACAAGTGGTAAGAGATTTACAAAAGGCTATGGCTATTTCAAAGACTTTAAGACTTATGAAGAACTCGTTGATGCGTGGGATAAGACAGTAAGAGAAATTACTAGATACTCAGTTATCGTAGAAAACGCAATCGATAAAGCGAGTGAAAGAGATGTACCGGATATCTTATGTTCTTGTTTGACAGATGATTGTATTGGTAGAGGAAAGACAATCAAAGAAGGTGGTGCTGTTTATGACTTTATCTCAGGATTACAAGTTGGTATTGCCAATATGGCAGATTCTCTAGCAGCAATCAAGAAACTGGTTTATGAAGAAGAGAAAATCACACAAGAACAATTGTGGAATGCAATCATTGATAACTTTAATTCAGAAGAAAATCAAAAAATCCAACAAATGTTGATCAATGATGCTCCAAAGTATGGTAATGATAATGATTATGTAGATCAATTGGTCGTAGAGGCTTATGATTCTTATTTAGATGAAATCAAAAAGTATCCAAATACTAGATTTGGTAGGGGGCCTATTGGTGGTATCCGTTATGGTGGTACATCTTCTATTTCAGCTAATGTTGGACAAGGTATGGGAACATACGCTACACCAGATGGAAGAAAGGCATGGGAACCACTTGCGGAAGGTTGTTCACCTGCACATAACTGTGATAAGTCTGGACCTACAGCAGTATTTAAGACGGTATCTAAATTACCTACCGAAAAGATTACTGGTGGGGTTCTATTGAATCAAAAGATGACACCTACTATGATTGCTACAGAAGAGAATAAACAAAAGTTAGAAATGTTGATCAGTGCTTTCTTTAATCGTCTACATGGTTATCATGTTCAATACAATATTGTTTCTAAAGAAACATTGATTGATGCACAAAATCATCCGGAAAAACATAAAGATCTCATTGTTAGAGTTGCAGGATATTCTGCATTCTTCAATGTATTAAGTAAGAAGACACAGGATGATATTATTGGTAGGACTGAACAGTCTTTATAGGAGGAGAAGAAATGAAATTATTTATTGATGATGCAAATATTAATGATATTAAACGTTTATATGACTTATATCCAATTGATGGTGTAACAACAAATCCATCTATTCTTAGTAAACAAAATAGAAATCCAAAAGAAGTATTAAAAGAAATCAGAGAATTTATTGGTCAAGATGCAATTCTATTTGTACAAGCATTACCGAAAGATGCTGATGGAATGGTGGAAGATGCTATCGCTATTACAAATGAATTAGGAAGTAATACTGTTATTAAAGTTCCTTCTATTCCTGAAGGTTTTAAAGCCATCAAGATCCTAAAAGAAAAGGGTATTACAACATGTGGTACAGTTGTCTATACACCTATGCAAGCTTACTTAGCTGCAAAAGCTGGAGCTAGCTATGTAGCTCCATATGTCAATCGTATTGATAATATGGGGTATGATGGGGTGAAAGTAGCTAAGGATATTCATGATATCTTAATAAAGAATGATATGGATTGTATGGTATTAGCTGCTTCATTCAAGAATAGTCAACAAGTATTAGAACTATGTGAATATGGTGTTGGTTCTTCTACATGTTCTCCAGCAGTAATTGATGCATTTGTTAAGAATCCTACAATTGATGATGCGGTAGATACATTTATTGAAGATTTCAATAAATTAGGATTTGAAAGATCCATGAAGGAATATTTTGAATAATTAAACAAGCTAGTTTCGGTTAGCTTGTTTTTCATTACATAAAGTTCTAAACTTGTATTCGATTATAGGGGTAATTGAATATGAAGGTTATTTTTGGATATTTCAAGAATGTAAAAGTACAGATAGTATTATGCTTGTTAGCAATAATAATAGGTGTTATTACTGGTGGAATTGATGCGCTATTTGGAATCGTGTTAGGAAAGTTAACTTCTTTTAGAGAAACAAATAATTTATACTTTTTGATTTTTATTCCAATTGGTGCGCTAGTTGTTTCTTATATGTTCCAAAAGTATGGTGGTAAATGTAAAAAAGGAATGGGACTTGTTTTTGAAGTGGAAGAAGGAAAAGAAAAAGATATTCCTTTATTATTGATTCCTTTTGCAGTATGTGGAACGTGGATATCACACTTAGTTGGTGGTAGTGCTGGTAGAGAAGGTGTAGCGATGCAGATTGGAGCTACCGTTTCAAACTGGTTTGCGGATAAATTGAACCTTGAGTATGCAAGTAGATATCTATTACCAATTGGCTTGTCTGCTGGCTTTGCGGGATTGTTCCAAACACCAATTGCTTCAGTTTTATTTGCGATGGAAGTTTTGGTTGCTGGTGAAATTCGTTATCCTATTTTCTTACCTTCATTAGTGGCTGCATATGTTGCTTCAAAGACTTCTTCTTTCTTAGGATTGTCATCCTCCGCGATTGCTTTTAGTGGGACATTAGATTGGAATACAAAAACAATGATCGTTCTTGTTATATTAGGAATCATATTTGGAATTGTTGGTGATGCATTTTCTTTTTGCATGCATACAGCTCAACATAAAGCTGCCGCTTTATTTCCTAATCCAGTTCGTAAATCGTTGATATTGGGCTCAATAGTCGCTGTATTATTGATTGTTTGCCATTGTGGTAGATATTCTGGTGCAGGAGGTAATCTAATCACTTTAGCTATCAATCATGAACAAATCTATGTATATGATTGGATCTTGAAGTTTGGATTGACGATATTAACGATGTGCTCTGGTTTGATGGGAGGGGAAGTTGTACCTCTATTTACAATTGGAGCTACGCTTGGAGCTGTTCTAGGACCTGTCTTTGGGATTGATAGTGCATTTGTTGCGATGCTTGGATATGCGGCTGTATTTAGCTCAGGAACGAATACGTTCTTTGCGGCAATCTTTGTAGGAAGTGAAATCTTTGGTTTCCAATATATGCCTTATTTCTTTATTGTTTGTGCTGTGTCTTATGTTTGTAATAAGAATCATTCTATCTATGGATTGCAGAAGGCAATCTTCCCAAGGATCCATCATGAATGATACGTTAGAGTCTCAATATGCATATGCGATATTAGAAGTAGTGAATGAAATACCAAAAGGAAAAGTAGCTACATATGGTCAGATTGCAAAACTAATTGGTAGAGAAAAGAATGCAAGACTTGTTGGTAGGGTCTTATCACATGCGGAATATTATGGTGAATATCCTTGCTTTCGTGTTGTGAATGCATCTGGTAGAATAGCTCCAAATTTTATGGAACAATATAGTCTATTAGTTAAAGATGGAGTTATTATGAAGGATTCTACACATGTTGATATGAGACTGTGTAAATGGAATATTTAGAAAAGTGTTAAAATAATGCTATGAAAAAAGGATTAATATTAGAAGGCGGAGCGATGAGAGGTCTGTTTACTGCAGGTATTCTTGATGCTTTTATGATCAATGATATTACTTTTGATGGTGCAATTGGAGTAAGCGCAGGTGCGGCTTTTGGATGTAATATCAAATCAAAACAAATAGGTAGAGTATTACGTTATAACATGTTCTATTGTAAAGATAGAAGACATGCTTCTATTTCGTCTTGGCTTTTTACGGGAGATTTATTTGGAAGTAAGTTTAACTATGATTTATTGCCAAATCATTTAGATATTTGGGATGCGGAAACATTTGAAAAGAATCCTATGGAGTTCTATTGTGTTGCAACAGATGTAAAAACTGGAAAACCTTTATATCATAAATGCAAAGATGGTAAAGAAAATGATTTATTGTGGATACAAGGTTCAGCATCTATGCCTATGGTATCTAGAAATGTAAAAGTTGATGGATATGAATTGTTGGATGGAGGAATTAGTGATTCAATTCCTGTGAAGTACTTTCAATCAATTGGTTATGATAAAAATGTTGTTGTGTTAACACAACCTCTTGGGTATGAAAAACAACCGTATTCACCTAATATGTTGAAACTGATGAAAATTGCTTTATCGAAGTATCCTGAAATGTTAGAAGTCTTAGAAAATCGTCATAAGGCGTATAATGAATGCTTAGATTATATTCTTCGGGAAGAGAGAAAAGGAAATCTTTATGTCATTCGTCCACCAGAACCTTTGAATATACCTAGTGTTTGTAGAAATCCAAACGAATATAGAAAGGTCTATAATTTAGGAAAGAAAGAAGCACTTCTATATTTAGAAGAAATCAAGAATTTTTTGAAGAATCCGAAGTGATTCTTTTCTTTTTGAAAACTTTTGAAAATATGAAAATGTGAAAATGCGTTGTTTTAGGGCTTTATTTAGTATCTTTGAAAATAATAATATCTTGTGAAGAAATTAACGAAAAAATAGTGGGATTTTTAAGATTTTATTCTTGAAAGTATAGGAGAAAAAAAGTAAACTCTTTTAGGTGGAGATAAATAGTTGGAAATCCAACTATTTCTTTCTTACTGGAAGAGGTTGAAGTATGAATGTAATTAAGAGAAGTGGTGAAGAGGTATCTTTTGATGCTGAAAAGATTCTTCATGCGATTGAAAAAGCTAATATCGCAACACAAGAAAATCGTCAAATCAGTGCAGATAAGATTACTGAAATCACAAATAGAGTCATTGAAAAGTGTAATGATATTGCACGTGCTATTTCTGTAGAAGAAATTCAGGATCTAGTTGAATATGAATTAATGGCAGAAGGCGCATATACTGTTGCACATAATTATATTACATATCGTTATGAAAGAGCTCTTGTACGTAAAGCGAATACAACTGATAAGAAGATCTTGTCTTTGTTAGGACGTAATAATGAAGAAGCTATGCAGGAGAATTCTAATAAGAATCCTACTGTTAATTCTACACAACGTGACTATATGGCTGGTGAAGTATCAAAAGATATCACTAGAAGATTCTTGTTACCTAAAGAAATCTGGGATGCACATGAAAAGGGAATCATCCATTTTCATGATTCAGATTATTTTGCACAACCTATGTACAACTGCTGTCTAGTAAACCTTGAAGATATGCTTCAAAATGGTACTGTCATTTCAGGTACTCATATTGATAAACCACATAGTTTCGCAACTGCTTGTAATATTGCAACTCAGATCATTGCCCAAGTTGCTTCTAACCAATATGGTGGCCAGACGATTACATTGTCTCATTTAGCACCATTCGTTGATATTTCTAGAAAGAAGTATCAAAAGGCTGTGAAAGCTGAAATGGAAGCTGCAGGTGTGTATATTAGCGAAGATAAGATCAATACGATTGCAGAAGAAAGAGTGAAAAGAGAAGTAACGACTGGCGTACAAACGATCCAGTATCAGATCATTACTTTGATGACTACAAATGGTCAGGCTCCTTTTGTGACAGTATTCATGTATCTTGATGAAGTTCCTGAAGGACAGACAAGAGATGATCTAGCTTTGATCATTGAAGAAATGTTAAAACAAAGAATGCAAGGTGTTAAAAATGAAAAGGGTGTTTATATTACACCAGCATTTCCAAAACTCATTTATTGTTTAGATGAAGATAATATTCATAATGATTCTAAGTATTACTATCTCACAAAACTAGCAGCTGAATGTACTGCTAAGAGAATGGTTCCAGATTATATTTCAGCTAAGATCATGAAAGAATTGAAGGGTGATGTTTATCCTTGTATGGGGTGTAGATCATTCTTGACTCCTGATCGTTTTACAGAAGCTGGTTGGGAAAATAACGAACATGCATTGAATAGTTCTTCTAAACATAAATATTATGGTAGATTTAATCAAGGTGTTGTTACGATCAATCTTGTTGATATTGCTTGTTCATCTAAGAAAGATATGAAGAGATTCTGGGAAATCTTTGATGAAAGATTAGAACTATGTTATCAAGCATTAATGATCAGACATGAAAGATTAAAAGGAACACCAAGTGATGTGGCTCCAATTCTATGGCAGTATGGTGCGATTGCGAGACTTAAGAAGGGTGAAACAATTGATAAATTATTGTTCAATGGATATTCAACGATTTCTTTAGGATATGGTGGACTTGCGGAATGTGTTCGCTATATGACAGGTTTATCTCATACGACACCAGAAGGTGAAAAGTTTGGCTTAGCTGTTATGAAGCATTTAAATGATGCTTGTAATAAGTGGAAACAAATGACAAATATTGATTTCTCAGTTTATGGAACTCCAATGGAATCTACAACATATAAGTTCTCTAAATGCTTACAAGAAAGATTTGGAATCATTAAGGGAGTAACTGATAAGAACTATATTACAAATTCTTATCATATCCACGTAACAGAAGAAATCAATGCATTTGATAAGCTAACTGAAGAAAGTAAATTCCAAGAACTTTCACCAGGTGGAGCTATCTCCTATGTAGAAGTTCCTAATATGCAGAACAATGTACAGGCTGTATTACAATTGATGAAACATATCTACAATACGATCATGTATGCAGAATTGAATACGAAGAGTGATTATTGTCAAGTATGCGGATATACTGGGGAAATTCAGATTGAAGAAGATGAAAATAAGAAACTGATTTGGAAATGTCCAAATTGTGGTAATACGGATCAAAATAAAATGAACGTTGCAAGAAGAACTTGTGGTTATATTGGTACACAATTTTGGAATCAAGGACGTACACAAGAAATCAAAGAAAGAGTATTACACTTATAAGAAAGAAAAAGAGGTCATCACATGTGTGATGATCTCTTTTAATAATTGTTTTCAACGATTGGACGTACAACAATTTCTTGTATCATTCCATCTTCATTATTTTCTATTGCATAAACGATATGTTTCGCAACAGTTTCTGGTTTTAGATAATCTGGTCTATCAATTGTTCTAAAGTTTGTATCAACGCCTCCAGGATATACATCCAATACTTTTATACCTTTATCTTTTACTTCTTTCACCAAAATCTTTGATAATGATTCAAAAGCATTTTTACTAGCGGTGTAGCCTCCGTTATTTGGATTGTTGAATAAACAACAAGAAGATAAAATATTGATGATCATTCCATCTTTCTTTTCTAGCATTGTAGGAATACATTTTTGGATACAGAGCATTGGGGCAATCGTATTTACATCAAACATAGCTTGCAAGTCATCCACTAAGATATTCATTACTTCTGCTTTAGCTGCATTGAAACCTGCGTTATTGATCAATATATCAACACCACCATCTTTTTGGATATCTTCTAGCGCATTGTTTAATGCATCTCTATCTTTCATATCAAATGTATATTTTTTAGCGATATGTTGAATATCTAAAGCATCCATCTTAGATTGCGTTCTACCAAAAAGATATAAAGAATATCCATCTTTATCTAATGCATATGTGATTGCTTTACCAATTCCATCGCTTGCACCAGTAATTAATACCTTCTTCATTTTAAACCTCTAATCTTTTTTTCATATTCTTCATTATTTTCAAAATATTCTCCGGTAATGATTTCTTCGAATTCTTCAGATAGTACTTTAGAAATCATCAATACTGCTTCTTCTTCAGAATGAGTTTGTGTCAATCGATCAAATGTTTGTTGAACAAATGGGACATTTTCAATTTGGAATACAGCTGTAGCGAAACAAACTTCAGTAATACTTCTTAAGAAGTTTGGTTCATCTTCTTCGTAATCTTCATCGTAGTAGTCTTCAGAATCATTGTCGTCATCATAATCCATATCGTATTGTTCACATACATCTTCAACGATATTTGGGAAAGTATCAGCATCCATCTTCATATTGAATTCAAATTGTTCTTCTTCAAGATCATAATCTTCAATTTCACTAATTTGTTCAAAATCAATATTTGATGGAATAAACAGTGTCTTGTTAGCGATATCTCTCATTGTTAAAGTTTTTTTTACTTTACCACTTGCGTATTTCGATAATAGTTCTTCATTATCTTCAAATAGACATCTGCATTTTCCATCCAATAGATAAGCATATTGATTTTCTGATAAGATTTGTTCACCCTCTACCATACATGTGAATTCATATAAGTTATCTACATCATTGTATAAAAGTGTGAAGTGATCATTTAAATCTTCAAAACCAAAATCTTCTAATTTTCTATATTGATCACAATCAACATCAAATACCAATTCTTCTTGTTCAGGACGATACAAATAAAGAGTTCCATCAGCTAAGATTCCAAAATCTTCATCATACATTGCATTCATGGATTCTAGAGCTATGACACCTAATGTGAATAAATCAATATCACTACGTATCCAAAACGTACGATTTAAGAAATCGGGATGCTTGTTCCAAGATAATTTTATTTTTTTATATTTCATAAGTGTACCTTCTTTATGAAATAATCATATCGTATTTCATGTAATAAAAATAGAAAATATTTCTAAAAAATAAATGAATATATTCTATCTATTT
>CAVCCE010000034.1:0-9246 GCA_963600555.1 Duodenibacillus sp. | reverse complement strand
GTATGAATGGTTGGTGAAGGCTCGTTTTGAATATCATGATTTGCGAATAAAAGTACCTTTTTTACAACATACAAAACATGGTTGGAATCTTTATTTCTTATTTATAGGAATCTATCCACATGCTAATGATATGGCATTTTATGATAATACTGTTTGGGTATTAGAACAGAATGAAATAGAAATCGATAATATCTATATTATTCATTTAAATGCTGAATATGTTCGTGGAGAAGAATTGGATCCTGAACAATTGTATGTCATTACAGATCATTTTTATAACAATCACAATCATCCAACACAATCTATTAAAGAAATGATTTATAAAACAATGAAAGATCCTTCCTCTATTTTAGATGAGATGAAGACGGTTCAAGAAATGGATCTAGAAGTACCAAAGCGTACAAATAAATGTACTGGTAGAAACAAGTGTTTATATTATGAACAATGTTTTCCGCATGAAGAATTAATGAAAGATGATTCTATTTTGACTTTAATTGCTTCAAGTGAGAAATATAATATGAAATCTGAAAATATCATGTATCTGAAAGATGCGGATATTGAAAGAATAGAAGGTAGTCGTCAACAATATGCCCAGATCATGGCGGATAGAGGAAATGGTTTATACGTAGATCATTTCGCCCTGCATAATTGGTTGGGTCATATTCAATATCCAATTGCGTTTATTGATTTTGAGTGGGAACGTTTTGCGATACCTCCTTATGTTGGAATGAAACCATACGATGTATTACCATTTGAATATGCTTTGATCGTAATGGAAGAAGATGGTACTGTAAAGAAAAAGGTCTACCTAAATATTCATGATGATCGTAGAGATATGGCTGAAAATCTCGTTAAAGATATTCCAGAAATAGGCAGTGTCATAGCGTATAATGCGGATGGTGCTGAAAAAGTTCGAATTCAAGAGTTTGCTGACATGTATCCAGACTTGTCAGATAAGCTTTTATCTATCAATGAAAGAATGGAAGATCTACAATTACCATTTGTTTCTGGAATCATATATGACATAAAGATGAGAGGACAATGGTCTTTAAAGGCTATTATGGGTATGATGGATGATCCTGGATATCACGCATTAGATATTCGACAAGGAATGGATGCGGTATTTCAATGGAGACATCTAGATTATAATGAGGACATAGAAGAAAAAGATAAAATCATTGAAGATCTAAAGAAATATTGTGGAATGGATTCTTATGCAATGACTGTTGTTTATCAATGGCTAAAAGAAATTGATAAGAATCAATAAAGAAAAAATTCACAAATAATTCACAACAATCGTTATATAACTGTTATAATATAAGTAACAAATAAACATATAGATAAATAATCAACCAAAATACTTATTCAAAAGCCTAAGGGCTGATTTCTATATACAATTTTAGACAGGAGGATTTATTATGAGGTTCGAAATTGTAGGAAAAAACGTAACAGTTACACCAGCGATGAAGGAGAAGATTGAGTCTAAATTATCATCTTTAAGTAAGTACTTGATCATTGATGAAGACACAATTGTAAGAGTAGTCGCAAGAGTTTATCCAAACTCACAGAAAGTTGAAGTAACGATTCCAACTAGAATTGGTATTCTGAGAGCTGAAGTTGTGAATGATGACTTCTATGCAGCTGTTGATTTGGCAATCGATAAATTAGAGGACCAAATCAGAAAACAAAAGACACGTCTAGGAAAGAGACATAGAGAACATTTATCTGAAGCATTCATTGAAGATATTGAAGCAGAGGAAGAAGCAGATATTCCAGTAAGAACAAAATCCGTTGTTGCGGAAGAAATGGAATTAGATGAAGCAATCATGCAGATGGAACTATCAGGACACAACTTCTACATTTATAAAGATGAAGATAGTGAAAAGATTGCGGTTGTCTATGCTCGTCATGATGGCGGATATGGATTGATTGAAGTTGACGAATAATTCTAAGACATAATGAAAAGACCGGGTTGAACCGGTCTTTTTTAATCACTATGCAAGTGCCATTATCATAAAGAATAAATTACTACAAGCAAACCCAATCATTCCAGGAATAAAGGAATGGGATTGGTTGTATAAGTAAGATAATATCGTACATAGAACAACGTTATATAACAATGTAATCAATATCGTTAAAATATTTAAACTAGGAATAAATAATACTGTCATTAAGATTCCAATTGTAATACCAGATAATAAGATAACTTGTAACTCACGATGCCTAATCTGCATATGATCAGTTGCTACTTTTTCTACAATGCTTATAATACTTGCTTCTGAGAAAGAATAAGCAATTAACATTCCAATCCTAGCGTATCCATAACTGATTAGAACTTCAGAAGATGGAATAATAACGATGCTTCCTAAGAAACGATTACATACATAGGTCCATAATGTAATTAATACAAAAGATATAAAAGCATAGATACATGTATCGAATATGTTGTACTTTGCACGATTGTAATGGATACCGAATAGATTCCAGTTATACATAATTAATATCGTTGCACAAAGATTTAGAGAAAACATTAATGAAATGTCGTATTGAGATAGTGCAAGATTTATCAAATGTGCTAAAAGAGGGGTACATATAAATGTGACAACTGTAATGAAAACTCTCTTTTTTGATAATGTTGTTATAGATTTTGACATACTATTCCTCGTTTGAAATATTTTACCAATGAACTACAGATTTGTCATATTTTATAAAAAATTTGAGAAATTTTAGGGAAAATCGAAAAAACGTGTGAATAGTATATATAGATAAACAAACATAGGGAGAAAGGAGCTGTGATGTGGTAATTAGCTAAGTTTACGATGTGCTTAAAAGGTTATGTTTTTAATATGGTTGGATGATAAATTGTATAGTCCCCATAAAATGAAATATATGAATCGTTTTAACATATTTGAAATATGATAAACATCGCAAGATTTAAAAAGGGGAATTAAAAGTTTGGGGAATCTGGAATGAGGTGGAAAAAGTATGAAAAAACGTAAGAAGAATTTAGACTTAAAAGAAAAGAAAGTGAATATCAAGTATATAGCTAGTTGCTACAAGAAAAGCGTAGCGAGACTATTGAGTAATAACTATGATAGCCGTTTATGCAATGCGGATGTTCAATCAACTTATGATCTAGAATATGTAGTTTATATTAATGAAATTCTAGAAAGTTGTAAGAAACAGAATAGACATTTTTTAGATGCTGTTTATTTTGAAACAAATGATGAGAAGCAATATTACAGTAGCTTATCTAGATCGACACTTTATAGAATTCAGAGAAATGCGTTATTGGATTTTTATGATTGTCTTAAGGATAAATTGATGATAAAATCGGAATAGAGGATTATTCATGGATCAACTGTCTATTCTTGATGAACTATTAAAGAAAACAACAAATTGTTCTGTTTCATTGAAAGCGGATACAACGTTTGAAGAATTAAATATGGATGATTTTGAAATTGTTGATTTTTTAATGAGTATTGAAGAATATTACGGTTTTGCTTTTAATCAAGATGAAATGTTGACTGTTAGAAGCATCCAAGATGTTATGAATATGATCAAACAAAATACTCAGGAGGATTAAAAAATGCTGAAAGGTATTGCTGCTTCACAAGGAATCGCTATTGCTAAGGTATACAAGCTTGAACAACCTGTATTGGACATTCAAAAGAAGGATGCTAATGCAGAAGAAGAACTACAAAAGCTTGATGCTGCTTTTACTAAGACTGTAAATGATATTGAAAAAATCAAGACAGTTGCTTCAAAGAGTTTGAAGGAAGAAGAATTGGCTATTTTTGATGCACATCTTATGATGGCTAATGACCCTGAATTCAGAGGGATGATTGAAGAAGAAATCAAGAATAACAATGTTAATGCAGAATATGCTGCAAATACAGTTTCTTCTAACATGGTCGCTATGTTTGAAGCTATGGATGATGAATATATGAGAGGAAGAGCTGCAGATATCAAAGATGTAACTTTCCGCTTAATGTGTAATTTAACAGGAAAAGAAATTCCTAATCTTGCAACACTTGATGAACCAGTTATCGTTGTTGCTAAGGATCTTACACCATCTGATACAGGTTCTTTAAACAAAGAATTTGCTAAGGGTTTTGCTACTGAAATGGGTGGACGTACTTCTCACTCTGCTATCATGGCTAGATCTCTTGAAATTCCAGCTGTTGTTGGATGTAAAGGTATTCTAGAAGGTGTAAACAATGGCGATATGATCGTTCTTGATGCAATCAATGGTGAAGTTATCGTTGGACCAAGTGCTGATGAAATTGCTGCTTATGAAAAGAAAGCGGAAGAATATGCTGCAGAAAAAGCTGCTTTAAAAGCTATGAAAGATCAGGAATCTGTATCTACAGATGGACATAAAGTTCTTCTTGTTGGTAATATTGGTTCTCCTGCAGATGTTGATGGTGTATTAGATAATGGTGGCGAAGGTGTTGGCCTTTTCCGTTCTGAATTCTTATACATGAAGAGTGAGGATGACTTCCCTAATGAAGATACACAGTTTGCTGCATATAAAGAAGTTCTTGAAAGAATGGAAGGTAAACCAGTTGTTATCCGTACACTTGATATCGGTGGCGATAAGAAGTTAAACTATTATACTTTCCCAGAAGAAATGAACCCATTCTTAGGTGTAAGAGCTGTTCGTTTCTGCTTAATGAGAAAGGATATCTTCAAGACTCAGTTAAGAGCTTTGATCAGAGCTTCTGCTTATGGTCACTTATGCATTATGTTCCCAATGATTGCTACAGTTGCTGAATTTAAAGAAGCTAAGGCTTGCTATGAAGAAGCTAAGGCTGAATTAATTAGTGAAGGTGTAAAGATTGGTGATAAGATCGAAGTTGGATGTATGATTGAAATTCCTGCTGCTGCAGTATTAGCTGATCAGTTATCTAAGTATGCTGACTTCTTCTCAATCGGTACAAATGACTTGATCCAGTATTCTATGGCTGCTGACCGTATGAGTGAACCAGTATCATATCTATATCAACCACTTAACCCATCTATCTTAAGACTTGTTAAGATGACAATTGATGGTGCTCATAAGAATGGTAAATGGTGTGGTATGTGTGGCGAAATGGCAGGTGATGAACTTGCTGCGCCAGTACTCTTAGGTCTAGGACTTGATGAGTTCTCTATGTCAGCTACATCTATTCTGAGAGCTCGTAAGATGATTAATGGTCTAAGTTATGCTGAAATGCAAGAATTAGCTGCTAAGGCTGTTGAATTAG
Organism: Duodenibacillus sp.; assembly: GCA_963600555.1. Taxonomy (GTDB): domain Bacteria; phylum Bacillota_I; class Bacilli_A; order Erysipelotrichales; family Erysipelotrichaceae; genus Bulleidia. The sequence continues at coordinate 3,997 of CAVCCE010000034.1, read as the reverse complement.
ATACTTGCGAAGAAGTTACAGATTTGATCAAATCTGCAATTGAAAAGTAATAATCAAAAAGGTGATTCCGTGTGAATCACCTTTTTTATACTTTTAACAATGAATGAATGGAACCGAACTTTTTACGTAGAATTCTTTTAAGTCGTCTAAACGTAGACAACCTAATGTTCTTCCATATACGCAACCACAATCTATATGGAATATCGTGTCATTTTTTCCGTGAATGATCTTTCCTTCATATTCATCACCATAGCAGAATGTTGGAACGTGACCAACAACCATCTTTACATCAGAAAATGGATTGTCATCAATACCAATATGCGACCAAACCAATATTTCTGGAGGTACTTCTGATAATCGTACATTTGGATTCATATATTCATCTGCTAATCCAGCGTGAATTAATAGAAATTTTTGACCATGGATATCTAGGTATTGATAGAATCTTTTGTTTTCTTCTAGATATAATTTTATGTCATAACATTCAGGAAATGATAGATCCATAAATTGATCAGCTGTTGTGTAACCACCATTATAGTGCAACCAAGTCATTAGATTTTCGGTGATGTCAGTCATATTATAATCACCTTTACAGTTAATCAATTCTTGAATGTATCGATTGAACCAAACATCATGGTTTCCGTAGATCATATGCATGCTAGGATTTGAAATGATCTCTTGAAGTAAGGCAATGGACTCCTTTCCTCTATCACAAATATCACCATTGATCCATAATTCATCATAATCATTTGAAAACTGAATCTTTTCTAGCATTTCATCAAATTCTTTTTTACACCCGTGAGGGTCACTAATTACATAAGTACTCATAACTAAATTTATTTTAACATAAAACTAGAAAGCCTATTACAATATATTTTTCTTCACAACATAGAAGTCATTTGATATAATTTTTTAGGTTATTTTAGAAAAGAGAGGTAAATACGATGGGAAGAGCACATGAAGTCCGCGCAGCATCAATGGCTAAAACAGCGGCAAAGAAATCAAAGCTGTACTCAAGATTTGGAAAAGAATTATATATTGCAGCTAAGAATGGCGTCCCTGATCCTGATATGAACCTAGCACTTAAGAGAAAGATTGCTGAGGCTAAATCGAACCAGGTACCTGCAGATGTCATTAAAAGAGCAATCGATAAGGCTAAGGGTGGTTCTGATGAGAATTACGATGAAGCAAGATATGAAGGATTTGGTCCTGGTAATTCAACAATTATCGTTGATTGCTTAACAGATAACACAAATCGTTCATATACAGATGTTAAGACATGCTTCAACAAGACACATGGTGCTAAATTAGCTGGTGCTGGTGCAGTTTCATTTGGATATCAACAAGTTGGTTTGTTTGTATTCCCTTATGAAGATGAAGAAGCAATGCTAGATGCATTGATGGAAGCAGATGTTGATGTTCAGGATCTATCTGTTGAAGATGGCATGATGACTGTTAAAACTGCTTTCACAGATTTTGGTAAGGGTCAAGAAGCTATTGAAAACTTTGTGAATGGTGTAGAATTTGAAACATGCGAAGCTACATTATTACCTGATGAATATGTAACACTTACAAATCAAGAGGACATCGATGCTTATCATAAGTTAATTGACTTATTAGATGAAGCTGATGATGTTAACAAGGTTTATACTAACGTTATTATCGAAGGTGAATAATCGATGAGTCTGAAGAATTTCTTCGGGCTTTTTTTGGAGATATAATATGGAAATTACAAAAGATGTTTTACAAGCAATCATTGATAGCTATCCTTATGAAATTGTATTTGTTGATTTAGATCATACAGTACAGTTTATGAATGCTACGGCAAAGAAAAGATATGGAGGCAGAGCGAAAATTGGCAATAGTTTATTTAATTGTCATAATGAAAATACAAAAGTGAAAATTGAAGAATTTTTACGAAGAGCTATTAATGGTGAAGGGGAAATGTTTCAAGTCATTAATCATAAAACAGGAGAAAGAGAGTTCTTTACGCCAGTCAAAAATAGTGAAGGAAAAGTGATTGGTTATTTTGAAAGACATGAAGTGAGTTGGGATGAATCAAATGCTATGCAACCTATCGGAGAATATTGGACAAGAAGAGTCTAATATTCTTTTCTTTTTGTTGTAAAATAAGTGTAGAGGTAACTTTATGCCAAAACAAAAATTATCATATAAAATCTATAAGCCGGAAGGCAAGGCGAAAGCTGTTGTATTTTGCGTACATGGAATGCAGGAACATAAAATGAGATACGACGAATTAGCGAACTTCTTTACGACACATCAATATGCATGCGTTACTTATGATCTGCCAGGTCATGGAGAAACAGCAGGAAATGATAATCAAGGCTATTTTTCAGATGAAGATGGATGGAATACTTTAGTAGGATCTGCTGTGGAAATCGCAAAGATTGCAAAAGAAGAATTTGAAGATGTTCCACTTATCTATTTTGGGCATTCTATGGGTACATTGATAGGGAGGGTCTTCTTACAGAAAAATGATAGTTTGATTGATGGGTGCATTTTGTCTGGTGTGCCAACATATCAAAGTGCTTGTAAGCTAGGGATAATACTCGCTAATCTTGTGGTGAAGCTAAAAGGAAAGAAAGGCCATAGCAAGTTGTTGGAAACTTTAGCTACAGGATCATTTAATAAAGCTATAGAGAATCCTGAAACAAATGTAGATTGGCTTTCTTATAATCAAAATAATGTAAGAGAATATATAGAGGATGAGTGGTGTGGCATACCATTTACGAATCAAGGATATCTAGATCTGTTTTCGTTAATGAAACAAATGGGTGATATTTCTCAATATCAATGCACTAACCCAAATCTACCGATTTATGTCTTTGCTGGTGAAGATGATCCATGCATAGGTGGACAGAAGGGATTTTTAAAAAGTATTCAACTCTTGAAAAATGCAGGATATCGACAAATTGATACAAAATTATTTGAACATATGAGACATGAAACACTACATGAAGATGATTCGAAAGTGGTCATGAAGGCTGCTGTAGAATGGTTAGATAAAAATATAGTAACCAGAGAAGCTGAAATTCGTTGACTTTAATATTCACTTTGATATAATATTTTAGCGTTAACGAGCGCATATCTATTATGAAATGGACGAGAAGTGAGTTATTAAAAAATTCTGTACATGTAAATTTTGATGAGGATGTGGATATTGATTCTTCGGAATTTGAAGGAAACAACTTGATTAAAAGTGTTCATGATGTTCATGTATCTGGAAGTGGATACTTGGATGATGATAATGACAGATTTTATTGTGAAATTCATGTAGAAGGTACAATGATGGTACCTGATTCAATTACGGATGAATTAATTGAATATCCATTTTCAACAGAAAGCAGTGAAACTTATTGTTTAGGTGACACTGATGAAGACGATGTACGTATCGTTAGTGACGAAGTCATTGACTTAACAGAAGCTATCGTAGAAGATATTCTATTAGAAGTTCCGTTAGAAGTGAGTGATGTTCAAGAAGGCGAGTATCCTGAAGGCGATGGCTGGAAGGTATACAGTGAAGCTGAGTATCAGGAAAGCCGGAAAGATCAAATTGATCCGCGTCTGGCAAAACTGAAGCAATTCAAGAGTGAATAGTAGGAGGTGCTAGACAATGGCTGTACAGCAGAGAAGAGTATCAAAGACAAGAAGAGACAAGAGAAGAACACATTATAAACTTGTAGCTCCAACATTAGTTAAATGTCCAGTGTGTGGAGAAACAAAGCGTCCTCATCATGCTTGTCCTAACTGCGGCAATGTAGGTGCTAAGGAAACAAGCGCTACATCTGAAAACGCATAATTGATAAAAAATTCAAAAGAAAGAGAGAACAGGTGAAAACTTGTTCTCTTTTTTGCGTTTATAAAAAATCAAACAAAATGTTTAGTTTTTTATTGCATATATGATGATAAGTGGTAGAATAGTGTCATGAAGTGGTAGAAAGTGGAGGAAATCTGATGGTTATGTTCATGGGCGAAT
>CAVCCE010000033.1:0-9362 GCA_963600555.1 Duodenibacillus sp. | reverse complement strand
GAAAGAAAGCTCTATGGATGGCAGGATGGTTTGGAAACAATGTCAATTTCACAGCGATTCCAGTTGCGGAAAGTGATATGGCTTATATCGCACTCGTTAATGCGTTTGGACATATCATGGGATTCTTTGTGATATTCCTATTCCTTAGAATCATGTTAAGTGGTTCCGAATTAAGTAGAAAATTACTTAAAACAGAAAAACAAGACGCAATCGTTGTATATGCTGCTACGATATTGATCGTTCTACAAGCATTGATCGTAATATTAGGTTCTTGTAATATCATTCCATTTGCGGGATTACCAATTCCATTCCTATCTCGTGGTGGAACATATCTAACAATCGTATTCTGTTTTATTGGTCTATTATTACACTTATCAGAAGAATACGAAGAAGAGGAGGAAGAATATGACGATGAATAACAAAAATCGTAATAAAAGAACTGCCTTTTCTAGAAGACGCATTCGTATCGTAGAAATCTGTAGTGTACTTGTTTGTTTATTATTTGTTACTTTCTTTTCTGGAAAGTATTTGATATCTCCATTATTCTCTGCTTCTAAACAAGCAACAAAAAATACGATTACGTATGACGCTATCAGTAGTTATGTCGTTGAAGGTGATATTCTTGATAGAAATGGAAATACGATCATGGGCAACGCAACAAGTGGGGCAGGTAGTTATGCATCTTATCCTGAAAATGAATCTTATGCATACTTATTAGGTTACTATTCAGTCAATTCAGGGAAAGAAAATACCTATGGATTAAGAGGAAATTTAAAAGATTATTCTTTATTCCATCTAGATTCTAACAATAAAGGAGCAACAGTTAAGTTAACAACGATCAATCAATTACAAGATTATGCATATGAATTATTGAATGGACAAGAAGGATCGATTACAGTCATTGATAACTCTACTGGATCTATTCTAGCCTTAGCTTCTCATTCTACGATCACATACGATGTAAACGATGTGAATTCTCTACTATTAAGTGATGTAGAAGGTTCTCAATATCGTAGAGGAACTTATGAAAATGATCCTCCAGGTTCAACATTCAAGATCATCACTGCAGCTTCAGCTCTTGAAAAACAGCAAGATGAAGGATTAGATGATTCATTCTTTGATTACTACGATACTGGTACTTACTTACCTGCAGGAAGTGATTGGACAATTACAAACTATGAAAGCGCAGCTTATGGCCAAGTTGATCTAGAAACTGCTATGAATAAATCTATCAACTGTTATTTCGCAGATCTAGGTGTACGTATTGGTGCTGATCAATTATCCAAAACAGCCAAAGCATTTATGTTAGGAAAAGATATAGAGATTCCATTTCTAACAACATTGCATTCATCATTTGATGTTGATTCATCAAATAATGATGCAGTAGCACAAACAGCATTTTGGGCAAGGAAATACAGAAATTACACCAGTTCATTTAGCTTTGATTGCTCAAGCTGTAGCGAATGATGGTGTTATGATGTCTCCATATGTCGTATCCGGAATCTATGATGGTAATAACTTACCTCTTTATAAACATAGAGATAAAAAACTAAGTGATGCCTTAGATTCAAGTATTTGTGATAAGTTAAAAACAATCCTCCATTCTACTGCTGAAGGATATGGTCTAGATGAATATACATATGGAATGGTATATGCGAAAACTGGTACTGCGGAATGTTCTAATGGAAGGATCCATACTTATATCGTAGGTTTTACAGAAAACGCTTCATTCTGTATCTCATTAAACAATTCAGATCATAGTTATAACTTATATCCATTAGCACAACAATTAGTATCTCAGATCAATGAAATCTATATTGACGGTACAATGGTGTCCCAATAGGACACCATTTTCTTTTTCTCTCCCCTATAATTCTATTAGGTTAGTTTAGGAGGAAATATGAAAAAACAGATTTCAATCATTTTATGTTCATTCTTGTTATTAGGATGTTCATCTACTACAACTTCTTCAAAGAAAAGTTCAGTACAAGTAACTTCAACACCTTCAACAACAGTTACACCAACAGAAGAAACAAGTATGCGAGAAGAGTTCAAATATGCAATAGATACTTATGTAGAATTCTTTGAACAATATGCAGAATTCATGAAATCTTATGACGCAAATGATACTTCTATGTTATCTGAATACACAGAATTTCTACAAAAATATAATGAAACGATGCAAAAATTTGAAGAAATTGGTAATGAGGAAATGAATGAAGAAGAGATGTCTTATTACATTGATGCCAATGCTAAGATACAAAAGTTATTATTAGAGATACAATAAAGGTTCGAATCAATCGAACCTTTTCTTATAATCTTTCAAATATGATTACACCCTTTTGTTTGATCCAATAAATCATGATGCCACACGCAATGATCAATAAAACCAAGAACCCTAACATACATATCATTTCATTGATAGTTGTTAGTAAATAAATTAATAGACCAATGATGCCTATTCCTAATGGTATTAATAAACTAACAATTACAGAAATACTCTGTTTGATTGGAACGATTTCATTTGTCCAATTTAAATTAGGAAACATCAAATTCATAACGATTCCTAATAAAGCACAAAATAGAACAAACACTAATGGAATCATTAATAAATATATCATCCCAACTATATTACACTTTGTCATAATAATCATTACAATAGAGCCAATGATGCAAGGTATTCCAGCTACTACACAATGAAATTTAATTTTAGATTTAATTACATCATATGATGAAATTGGTAAAGAATGAATGATCCATAGATTCTTTCCTTCTAATGAAATTGATGGTGCTGTAATATCATTCATTGATATCAATGTACATAGTCCAAATACAAATAATGGAATACATTGATCCATTGTTAAACCTAAGAAATTGATAGATTGTTGAAATTGATCAAAGTTAAAATACATATACACTAAGACAATAGGAATCAATACAACACCTAATGCACAATTCAACATATAGGTCGCACTACTTTTAAAATGACTCCATTCCCTTAAAAACAAAGCCTTTTGATAACTATTCGTTACTTTTTTACCTTCTTTAATATTTACATTTTGAATTTCATTAGAACTACTAGCTAATTGAATAAAGTTTTTCTTCAAGAAATACCAAACGATATTGATCAATATCGCTACAACAACAATAATGATCAATAAATAGATAAGATTCCCTGTACATCCATTTCCAAAAGCATAGAAAGGATACGCATAGATTTCTATATCTCGTTGAAATAGAAGTACATTATTTATCATATTTGAGAAGATAGATGAAGCATTAAAATAAAACAAGTAATAAATTCCTAAGAACACTAGAGAAATCAATGCTGTTAAGATTCCCCTATTCTTTAATTTCACTGCTATCTTCGCTACAACAAATCCTAAAATAGTACTTAGTAATAGAACGATCATTGTTATACAAAACCCACCAAGTATCGTTGTTATAAATGAAAGAATAGAAAACCCTGTATAAATAAAATAAACGATCTGACACGGTATCCACGCTACCATAGAATACAAGAAAGACATCACATAAACACTAACGATCCTAGATAATATGATCGTAGAACTAGGAATCGGCAATGAAAATAATAGATCATTATCTTTGGCAAGATATAACATTGAATATGTATTAAATACACTCCCTACTACTCCAAACATAATAGAAGCTAGAGCCATCAACGAAAAATACATCCAATCTAATCCAACGTAATGGAAAGCTTGTATCATAACGATACTGACTCCAAAAAACAATGAACCTAATATGCCAAATAAAACAATAAAGAAAAACAAAAACATTCCAATAACCCCAATTGTTGATCTTTTTGTTCCCTTTTTTTCATTGTAGAAATATAAGTGAAATATCTCCATCAACTGTTTCTTAACAAGAAGTTTCAACATGATCATTCACTCTCCAATTCAAGAAATACCTGTTCTAGAGAATCATCACCTTTTACTTCTTCCATCGCGCCTGTCTTTAACAATTTGCCATCTTTAATGATAGCAATCTTATCGCATAGTTTTTCAGCTACTTCTAATACATGTGTTGAAAAGAATATAGCTCCTCCTTTTTCACAATGTTCTTTCATCATTTGTTTAAGAATATGGGAAGCAGTAGGATCTAATCCTACAAATGGTTCATCCATAATGATTAGTTTTGGCGAGTGGATCCATGCAGCTATCAATGCTACTTTTTGTTTCATTCCATGCGAAAAAGAAGCGATTGGTTGGTTCAATTCATTTTCAATAGAAAATAACTTGGCATATTTTTCAATTTTTTCAAATCGTTCCATTCCTACTTCAAAGATATCTGCAATGAAATTGATATATTGTCGCGCAGTCATATATTCATAAAGATCTGGATTATCAGGAATATAAGCAAGGATCTTCTTACAACCAATAGGATCATTTTTAATTGAGATTCCATCTACATAGATATCTCCTTCATCAAATGAATGAATACCTGCGATTGCTTTTAGCGTTGTAGTTTTACCAGCTCCATTATGTCCAATAAACCCATAGATTTCCCCTTTTTGAATATGTAAGGATAAATCATCAACTGCTTTTTTAGTTCCATATTGTTTTGTAAGATGTTCAATTTTTAACATAATTATCCTTTCAATTGTAGATTAATTGATTTAACGATATCTTTAATTAATACTTTTCTCTTATAAGAAAAGAATAATCCAAATACCAATAAAATACCAACACCTACAATAAACACGAAACATTTCGTATAACCATAGATTACAGCACAAATAATACAACCTATTATACATCCTAATAAACTATTTGTTTGTGTATCATACTTATTTATCATTTGTTGTATTTCATCTGTTATATATTCTGAATAATGTTTCTTTATTAATTCAATTGCTTGATCATTATCTACTTCAATCATATACGCTCCTTTAGATGAATGAATTGTATTTCATTTATATGTATCATTCAACAAAAAGGAATATATCTTAAGATATATTCCAATTCATTTATTTCTTTTTCTTCAATAAGATATAAGCAATTGCTCCTACAACAACTACAGTAACAACACCTGCGATGACATATACAACACTATTATCATCTGATTGTTCTGTCTCTACTTCTACCTCTTCTTCAGAAACAGTTTCGTTTTTATTTGTAGAGAACGTTGTAGATAAATTGTATGTACTATCAAACTCAGTACGATCAATGAAGTTAGTAGACAATGCATTATCTTCATCTGTTGTAAAAGAAGTACCGTATGTTCCAGTAACCGTTACCGTATAATCACTAGTTCCTTCAACAATTGTCTTACCATTATTCTTGATTGTGACAGTCTTACCATCTTCATCTACGATCTTACCACCCTCTTCTACATTTAAATTAGTAACTGTAGAATCAGAAGTAACGATCCACTTGGAATCTGAAGATACATTCATTGTAATATTAGAATCTAATGATTCACTACTATCCTTATTTTCTGTAATAGAAGTAGCACCAGTATAACTTGATTTTTCTAACAGATAGATATCAGCACTAGAAATAGAATCAACTGTAATATTTCCATTCAAAGTTTCAGATAAACCTGTAAACTTTACTGTAGCTCCATTACTACCTGCCTCGCCCCAACTATTTGAATCATTTCCTTCTACTTGTAATAGATTTACATTATCAGAATCAAAAGATAATAATGTAGAAGATAGAACAATATTAGCTTCTGTATTTGTTACATAGAACATTGAACCAGAATCAATCGTTGTTGAAAGAATAGAATTACTTGTCTCAAATTTCGCTTTTTCAGAGGAAGATGTATCAGCATCACCACTTGTTGATTGATAGATAATGACACCATTCTTAATAGGATCACTGCCAGTTATCGCATTGTTTGTAGAAGAAAGTTGTGAGTTATAGATATAGATGTTATTTAATCCTTCCATACCTGCAATCTGTGATCCACTAGCAGTACCTGTTACATTATCTGCTTCTATATCCCCTGTTGAATACAATAATGGAGAACCACTGCCTTCTGTATATAAACTAGAATTAGTGATAGAAACATTACCTCCACCTCTATCCGTAGCTACGGAAGCACTATGCTCACCACTTGTTCCAATCGTCATACTATCCGCAAGGATCGTTCCACCATACGTAGCATCTAATCCTCTTGAATTCCCTGCACTCGTTTCAATCGTATCTTTATATGCATAGACCTTAGAATTATCTGTTGCGAAGATTGCATTACTTCCTTCACTTGTTGCGTTTAGTTGAGAATTAGAAATCTTAGTTAAAGAATCAGATCCTACAGTCAATGATATAGAATTCAAACCATAGAAATTACAGTTATCACCATTTGTATCATCACCACTTTTATTTAAAGTGTCATTATCAATCGTTAATGTTCCACCATCTTGTGCTAATGCTACATTTTGATCACTAGATGTAGCTTCTAATGTTTCATTAGATGAAGAATCTTCACTTCCTGAAGCAGTCACTGTTCCTGAATAAGAACCTGAATAATCAAATGTTTGTGTATTTGCTCCACCACCTTGAGGTGCTTGTCCATCGCCCATTTCTGGTGGTTGATTATCAGAATCACCTTCTGGTTTCTCTGGTACTTCTCCATTATCTCCATCTGGTTTTTCTGGTGGCGTACCACTTTCATTACTTGGTGGTTCTGTATCATTTTCTGCGTAAACTGGAATTGTATACATCATCATTGTTGATGTCGTTAGCAATGTAGCTAATAAACTTGTCGTAATTTTCTTATTCATAGTTCACCTCGCTCTATAAGACTACAATTTATAGGTGAAGAGTAAGTGAACTGTTTCTGAATATTAGTCAACAATAAAAGCGACAATGATTCCTAGAAAACAACCAACCAATACTTCATTAAATGTATGGCCTAATTTTTCATTCAATACTTTTTCATGACATAGTTGATTAATATACTTTGCATGAAGACCACATTGATATCTCAGATTTAAAGCATCATAGATAACAATAAACGCAAAGATACATGTAATCACAAAGTATGTAGACTTTAATCCTTCATGTAATGCTACAGAAGTCAATAAGGCCATAACTGTTGCAGAATGAGATGATGGCATTCCACCTGTTCCTGTTAAACGATCTTTTGTGTATTCTTTATTTAATATAGATAAAATAACTTTCGTTACTTGTGCAATAAACCAAGATAAGATACAAGCAAATAATATTTTCATATGTCACCTTCACTTTCGAATGACATTATAGTGAGTTATTGTAAAATCTAATCTGAACTTTCTTTGAAAATTAAGAAAAGCATGTGAAAGTTCAAAATTAACAGAAATAATAAAATTCAGCATTGAAAACCTCAAAAAAACTGATAAAATACGGTAGTCAGCGATGATAAGAGAAAGAATATAAGAAAGCTAATAGCGAGCTTTGGGTGGTGTAAGCAAGGCAAGTGGAATTATATTTGTAAGGCTCTTTAGCACAAGACCGTTAATCGCGTTAAAGATGAATGAAGGCAACATTTGATGTTGTGAATTAGGGTGGTACCACGAAGTAGCTCTCGTCCCTATGGAGATGAGAGCTTTTATATTGTTCTGGAGGAAAATATGGCAGAAGAATTAACAAAAGAAGAAAAAGCAAGAATCAAGGAAGAAAAGAGAAAAGCATTCTTAGCTGCACATCCTGAACTTGCCGCAAAACAAAAAGAAGCAGAAGCTAAGAAAAATAAAAAGAAAGAAAAGTTAGAAGAAGCTGGAGATGGAGTTGTTCTTAACGACCAACAACAAGCACGTATTGACAAGATGAATCAATTACGTGAAATGGGAATTGATCCATTTGGACAAGGTTATGATGTAACTCATCATGCTTCAGATATTAAAGAAGCATATGAAAGTTGTTCTATTGAAGAACTTGATGCTAGCAACCATGAAGTTTCTATTGCTGGTAGAATCATGTCTAAGAGAAGAATGGGTAAATTAGGTTTCATTCATTTATTAGATAGATCTGGTAGGATCCAAGTCGTAATCAACCAAAGAATCGTTGGTGATGATATCTATAACTTATTCAAAATGAGCGACTTAGGAGATATCATTGGTATCAAAGGTCGTGTCATTAAGACAAATGCTGGAGAATTATCTATTGAAGTACATGAATATACACATTTATGTAAGGCATTAAGACCATTACCAGAAAAATTCCATGGTCTAACAGATAAGGAAGAAAGATATAGAAGAAGATATCTTGATCTCATCATGAATGATTCTTCTAGAGAAGTTGCTATTTTAAGACCAAGAATCGTTACAGCTATTAGAAAGTATATGGATTCTCATGGATATATTGAAGTAGAAACTCCAATTTTATCCCCTATCTTAGGTGGTGCGAGTGCTAGACCATTCGTTACTCATCACAATGCATTAAATAAAGATTTCTATTTACGTATCGCAACAGAATTAAATCTAAAGAGATTACTTGTTGGTGATATGGAAAGAGTTTATGAAATTGGTAGAATCTTCAGAAATGAAGGTATGGACCTAAAACACAATCCTGAATTCACTACGATGGAAGCATATTGTGCTTACTCTGACTTAGAAGGAATGATGAAGTTCAATGAAGAATTATTTGAATTCGTAGCTGAAGAAGTATTCCATAAGACAGACTTTGAATTCATGGGCAAGACGATTTCATTAAAGGGACCATTCAAGAGATGGAACATGGTAGATGCTGTTAAAGAAGTTACTGGTGTAGATTTCTGGAAAGAAATGAGTGTTGAAGAAGCATTAAAGATTGCTGAAGAACATCATGTAGAAGTACTCCCTCATCAAAGAACTGTTGGTAATATCATTTCTTTATTCTTCGATGAATTCTGTGAAGATAAGATTGAACAACCGACATTTGTATGGGGACATCCAATTGAAATCTCTCCTCTAGCTAAGAAAAATCCAAAGGATCCAAGATTTACAGAACGTTTCGAACTTGAAATCATGGGAATCGAAATGGATAACGCATTTGGTGAATTAAATGATCCAATTGATCAAAGACAAAGATTTGAAGATCAATTAAAAGCTAAGGAATTAGGCGATGATGAAGCAAGTGATATGGATACAGATTATGTAGAAGCACTTGAATATGGTCTTCCTCCTACAGGTGGTATCGGTATTGGTATTGATAGACTTGTTATGTTATTAACTGGTATGGAAAGCATCCGTGATGTATTACTATACCCTACAATGAAACCAAGAGATGATGACTAGTGATAAGCTGAGAGAAATCTGAGGCTTCATCAAAACTTGTGGGTGAAAATCTAACATGTAAGTACTAAAGAAGGATCATTTTTATATTCCCATGGTAAGTAACAAGGAATATCAGAACATCTAAGAAATATCATATCAA